>CACLFQ010000013.1 GCA_902606255.1 uncultured Prochlorococcus sp. | reverse complement strand
TCTGATTTCTTTCGAAATATATTGAAGACAATATCAACTATGAGTTCAGTTTCTGGTCTGGGAATGAGTACTTTGTTTGTAACTTTTAATTTTAAGTCCCTCCAAAAAGTTGTCCCACAAAGGTATTGGATAGGAGTCGAATTTAATAAATGATCTTTCCAAATAGATTCTAAGAAATCTAAGTTTTTTCTTAAATACAAATTATCTCCAGAATTAATCCTAGATAAGTTGAGATCACTATTTGATATACCGCCTACAGAATCAAGTAAAAGATGATCTCCCCCTTTAGAAAGTTGTATTTTTTTCCAAAATAAAAATTCTTTTACAGAAATGCTAGGCATTTATGAAAGTTTAGCGTTTTGGGCCAAGCTTACCTTTACCAGATTCAGAGTAGAAGCTTGATTTTTCGCCATCTTGAGTGGAAATAAATAAACCTATAAGGAATATTGTTGGTATCCCAACGAATAGAAGACTAGCTACGAATCCAAAATTAGTTGTTTCCATTAAAATTTACTATTTTAATAAGTATTAAGACTATAGACATTTAACTTGAACTAAAGTGGAAAAATCAATAAATATTATCAACTGATTAACAGTCTTAAACAATTTAGCGAGGTAATTTTTTATTTTCACTATTGTTTTTAAGTTCTTCTAAGTTTGAAGGAGGAGATTGTGGTTTTGTTAAAATTACTGCAGAGGATTTTATTAATGTTTGGCGGCGAAGATGGTTTAAAACATGTTAGGGAAATAATACAAGAAGCACCATTATTCTTAAAAGAGAATGGTTGGCTAATTTTAGAGAATCATTTTGATCAAAGTGAAAAAGTAAAACAACTACTTATTAAAAATAAATTTACATCAATAGAAATTGTGAAAGATCTTTCAGGTATTGGTAGGTTTACCATTGGAAGATATAAATAAATTATTAGAGGTTCATAATCTAAATGAATTTAGTAGACTGCAAAACTGCCTTGAAGACTCTTAAAAGTGGTTTGCCTATAATTTTCCCAACTGACACTTTACCTGCAATTGGATGCTTACCAAAATTCTCAAATATTATTTATGAGTTTAAAAAAAGAGATAGAAACAAACCCTTAATTCTTATGGGATCAGAACATAAACATTTAATTGATTATGTTCACGAATCAGCTAAAGAAGTTTACGAAAATATAGCTTCAAAATATTGGCCTGGAGCTCTGACAATTGTTATTCCTGCTTCAGAAAAGCAGACTGTAAACCTCACCAGCAATGATCTTACTATTGGTTTGAGAATTCCAAATTCATATATGGCACAATCTCTTTTGAGAGAAACAGGCCCATTGTTAACTTCAAGTGCAAATATTTCAGGTTTTAAAGGATCAATTACAGCTGAAAGTATTTCTCTAGACTTCCCTTCTGTAAAAATTTTGGGCCCTATCCCCTGGGGAAAAAGTAGTGGAAAAGCTAGTACCGTAATATCTTGGAAGAAAAGTGAAGATTGGAGACTGATTAGAGAAGGAGAAGTATTAGTTAGGGAATTGTATTAATGTTATTATTATTATTTTTTGTTTTATTAATTCAATTTTTGACTTATTGGATATTTGAACCCCTTGCATCTTTTTTGCAGTATGTTCTCGAAATAAGATCGTTTCCTATCATTGCTCTGATAGGTTTTTTCTTTTTATTTTCAGCAAAGAATATTGAACAGAATTAAATAAATAAAATAAATAAAATGCCGGCTAACAGATTTGAACTGATGACCTTCGCTTTACAAAAGCGCTGCTCTACCGCTGAGCTAAGCCGGCATAATAACCATCTTACAATTAAGGTGGATCAAACTTATTATTTTTTGGGGGTTTTTAAAATTTATTACTTTTTGATATCTTTTTGACTTTTATCATTCTTATCATTTTTTTTAAACTTTATTTCTCCTGTAATAGTTCTTTTGATTGGTAAATTTGCTACTAATGCAGTCATTCTGTCCTCCGTCTCTAAACTTACAGCCACCTCTTCAAAATCAATCTCAACATATTTAGCAACAACATCGAGTATCTCTTTCCTCATTTTATCTAAAAGATCAGTTGTTAAAGAACTCATATCAACTCTGTCATGAGCAAGTACGAGTTGTAATCTTTCTCTGGCTGTGTTGGCACTAGCCGTTTCTCTGCCTAGTAACTTGTTTATAAGGTCTCTGAGTGTCATCATTTTAAAAAACCTTTGTTTGCATTAATCTCATGAATTTATCTTTAAGGCTTTTACCTTCCTTTTTTGGGTCAATAATTGGTACATCTTTTCCTGTAAGTCTTTGAGAAACATTTAAATAACATTTTTTTGCAGGAGATCTACCATCTGTAAGTGTCAGTGGCTCGCCTCTATTTGTACTTATTATTACCTGTTCATCTTCTAAAACAATACCTAACAAAGGCAAAGAAAGTATTCCTTGGACATCATCGATAGATAGCATCTCTTGACTTGCCATCATGTTGGGACGAACTCTGTTGATTACAAGCTGAATAGGCTCAATATCAGAAGTATTAAGAATTCCAATTACTCTATCGGCGTCGCGTACTGCAGATAATTCCGGGTTAGTTACAACAATAGCTTCTTTACAAGCTGCAAGAGCATTTTTAAAGCCATCTTCTACACCAGCAGGGCAATCTACTAAGACAAAATCAAATTTCTCACTAAGCATTTCACTAATTTTTTTCATATCTTCTGGCTTCATCCAATCCAACATCCTTGGATCCCCAGCAGGTAGAAGAGCAAGATTAGGTTCCTTTTTATGTCTAACCAATGCTTGTTCAAGACGACAATTATTGTCTAGAACATCTTGAGCAGTATAAATAATGCGATTTTCTAATCCTAAAAGAAGATCTAAATTTCTTAAGCCAAAATCAGCATCTAATACAGCAGTTGTTGCTCCGCTATTAGCAAGTGCTATGCCTAGGTTTGCAGTTAAAGTGGTTTTGCCAACCCCTCCTTTACCTGAACAAATTAATATTGTGCGAGTATTTTTCCCCACTGTTTTAAGGATTTTCCAAATAATAAAGCCACTTGCAGAAAGTTAAATATTTTAAAGATTAAGTAATTCTTAAATTTATCTCGTTTGAATTAATTTATTGCAAATGATTAATTAATTATTAGTTTCGATTACATGGGGTTTGATAATTATTGTTTGTTTATCTATTACCGCAATTTCTGGATAATAATTTTTGGGTTTATCCTTTGGTCCAATAGCTATTACATCTGCAATGAGTAATTGTAAAGGGTTTAGATAAAGTGAGGCAATAGAGGCATTTTTATTTCCACTTTTCCCTGCAAATGGGATCCCTAGTAATTTTCCCCAAACGTAAATGTTTTTCTTAGCCGAAACTATTGCCTCTGGATTAACGTCTCCAATAATGAATAGGTTTCCATTTGAAGATATTCTTTCACCCGATCGAACTGTCCCTTCGTGAAGAATATCGTCTTTGTTTTTTGACTTAAATAAAAGTAGCTTATTTTTAATCTCTTGCTCTTTAAGAAAAGTTGAATCTATTTTTAAAGACTTTCCACCTAGTATTGTATCCCTATTATTTTAGTAAATATATAAGGAAATAATATTATGTTTGTCAAAATAATTTTTTAATTTTGATAACTGATGAGAACTTATTGATTCGCTGACTGCGAAAATTTTTGCTTCCAGAGGTCCCTTCATGGAAGTAAATTTTTTGAAAGTTTCATGGATATTATCTAAATCTAACAAAGAATAAATTTATAAATATTTACTTTTAGTATTTTTTAAAACGATTTCCATTGAATTAAATTTACGAATTATTTTTTATTAATGAAATTTCATTTTTAATATCATTTTTGATCACACTTGGATAAATAATAAAAGAGCTTTCCTCAGATCTCATTAAAGTTTTTATTAAAGCAGAAGTATTTTCTAATGAGTTTTGATAAGTGCCGTCCCATATTTTTAGTGCATTGTTAGATTCAAAACCTTTAAAAGACTTTTCCTTAATCCCGCAAAATATTTCTGAATCATAACCATTCTTTTCACATAACTTTCTGGCAAATGCAAGGATTTTTAATCTATTAATTTTACTTAAAAAACTTATATCTGATGCCTTTAATAATTCTCTGTCAATAAACATTTTGCATAGTGTAGAGAGTGGCTCAAAAGATTCATCTTTCCATCTAATCAAATGATAGTAAAAGGTTACATCATCATTTCTTATAAAATCATCAAAATCGATCTTTGCAGGAAAAAATATCCATTTGTGTAGAGAATAATCTAGCCATATTTTCTTTTCAGAATTATTTTTTATTGTATAAATTATTTTTTCCAGAATCCATGTAGATATTTCGTTTATTCTATGATTATAGATTGTTCTGTACATTAAGTTTCTTAGTACAAGGAAATGCTCAATAGCTATCACTCCTTTTGGTTTGATACCGATATTTCCATCAGGTGAAAAAGTAAGAGCTGAAATAATTCTTTCTAAATCAACTAAGCCATAGTTAGTTCCGGTGTTGTAACTATCGCGCAAAAGATAATCGAGACGATCGCAATCTATCTCACTACTAATCAATGTTTTTATAGGTTTTGAAAATAGCTGTTTTGATTTAAATAATTCCCCAATTTGACTCGGTAATTCGTTGTCATACTTTTTGAGTATTGAATTTATTGGAGAATAATTTTCAACTAAGTTTAGAGACCATTGTTCGTGATTATGCTCGAATATTGTTTCACTGGTATGGCTTAAAGGTCCATGACCTAAATCATGTAATAAGGCTGCTCCATAAAGAACAAATTTATTTTCACAAAATGAAGGTTTTCTTTCAATTAACCTTTTATAGATCTTTCTTGCGATACAAAAAACCCCAATTGAGTGGGTAAATCTACTCGATTCTGCTCCGTGAAAAAGTAATGATGCCGACCCTAGTTGTTTTATTCTTCTTAATCTTTGAAAAGCAATTGTATCAATTAATTCCAGAACCATTAATTCTTCTGGCTTCCTTGAATCAAATACTATTTCTTTATGAATTGGATCATGAAAAACTCTTTTAACACTCATAGTTTTTAAGATTTTTTATTTTCAATCTTTTGCCATCTCAAGGCTTTATTCCTTCATTGCTTAATTCACTAGTTTGCAATGAAAGTTTTTCTTTTTCTAGAAGCGACTCTAGAAATATTTCTGCATTCCTAACCCATTTATCGTCAGCACTTCCATATTCACTTGCATCAGGAAGATCAAGTAATTTATCAGGAGTCATACCTTGACCTTGAATATTATTACCTTTGGGAGTTAGATAACTAGCAACTGTTATGGCAATACCACTATCCTCTCCCAGACTTTTTAGGGATTGAATTAAACCTTTCCCATAAGTTTTTTCTCCCATAAGAATCGATCTTTCATTGTCTTGTAAAGAACCAGCAAGTATTTCACTTGCACTTGCAGTACCTTTATTAACCAGAGTCACCATTGGCCCATCAAAAGATGTCTCCTTTTGAGAAATTATTGCATCTTTGATGCCATTTCTATTTTTTGTCTCTACAACAGGTTCCTCACTTAATAATGAGTCTGCAACTGCTATACCTGAGCTTACTAGTCCACCTGAATTATTTCTAAGATCTAGGATTAACCCCTCAACCTCTTTCTCTTTTAACTCTTGAAGTGCCTCTTCAACTTTTTGGGGTACGCTTTCGCTGAATTGAGTTATTCTTAAATATCCTATTGTGTGAGAATCTTCTCTTAATCTTTTTGTTCTAACTGGTCTGAGATCTACTGATCTCCGCTCTAAATCGACCTCCCTAATTTCTCCTGATACCGAAGAGATTTCAACCAGGACTTTTGTTCCAGATTCACCTCTTAACTTAGAGGCAGTATTAGCAAGCCCTAATTCTTTGGAGGGAATTCCATCAACTTTTTCTATAAAGTCTCCGCTTACTATTCCAGCCTCTTCGGCAGGAGAACCTCCAAGAGTTGAGATAACTTTAACTTTTTTGTCATCATCATCTTCACCTAATTGGAGCCCAACCCCATTAATCTCGCTTCCAAAATTACTTGATTTAAGGAGTTCATAATCTTTTGGGCGTAAAATTCTTGTGTACGGATCTTCTAGTGGTCTTAACATGTCTTCGATTGCAGAATAAGCCTCTTCAGTTGTTTCAATTTGTTTCTGTAATGTTTTTTGTCTAATTCTCTTCCATTGTATTTCTTCAAACTTTTCTGGGTCATAAAAGCCTTCATTAACCAAGGTCCAAGCATCTAGGACTAATTGCTTGGTATCACTGAGAGCATCCACTCTATCTATTAATAAAAGATTGATAGAAAAAACTATTATCATTGATGCAATGATCAAAGTTTTGAATGTTAAAAGTTTGTTAAAAGATGAATTCATTGGGTTAAGTGTTAACACCAAGTATAAGAATTTTAAGTAAGCTCTTTATATAAAAGCTAATTTTTTTTTGGATGGCGAATTCTTCATCTGTTTATGATTGGTTTCAAGAAAGACTTGAAATTCAAGACATAACTGACGACGTAACTTCCAAGTACGTACCCCCTCACGTAAATATTTTTTATTGTTTAGGTGGCATAACTTTAGTATGCTTCCTAATTCAATTTGCAACAGGTTTTGCAATGACTTTTTACTATAAGCCAACAGTTACACAAGCTTATAGTTCAGTAAGTTATTTGATGACCGATGTAAGTTTTGGCTGGTTAATACGTTCTGTTCATAGATGGAGTGCATCAATGATGGTTTTGATGTTAATCCTTCATGTTTTTAGAGTTTATCTTACCGGTGGTTTCAAAAGACCTAGAGAATTAACTTGGGTTACAGGTGTTGTAATGGCAGTCATAACAGTAGCTTTTGGAGTGACAGGATATTCTTTGCCTTGGGATCAAGTGGGTTATTGGGCAGTTAAGATTGTTTCAGGTGTACCTGCCGCAATACCAGTAATTGGTGATTTTATGGTCGAACTTCTTAGAGGTGGAGAAAGCGTTGGACAATCAACTCTTACGAGATTTTATAGCCTTCATACTTTTGTCTTACCCTGGTCATTAGCAGTTTTCATGTTGATGCACTTTTTAATGATTCGTAAACAGGGTATTTCAGGTCCCTTATAAACTTTTATACTTAAACCATTACTAAGACTTCATCATGTCTACGTTAAAAAAACCAGATTTATCTGATCCAAAATTAAGAGCAAAACTAGCCAAAGGTATGGGCCATAATTATTATGGTGAGCCTGCTTGGCCTAATGACCTATTATATATATTCCCAGTAGTTATTTTAGGTACTATTGCTTGTGTAGTAGGACTAGCAGTTCTTGACCCTGCAATGCTAGGAGACAAGGCAAATCCATTCGCCACCCCCTTAGAAATTCTTCCTGAATGGTACCTATACCCAGTTTTTCAAATACTTAGGGTAGTTCCTAACAAACTTTTGGGCATTGCACTTCAAACATTAATTCCACTCGGACTAATGATTTTACCCTTTATCGAAAACGTTAATAAATTTTCTAATCCATTTAGAAGGCCAATAGCTATGTCCGTTTTCTTGTTCGGAACTTTTCTAACAATATATCTTGGTATTGGAGCATGCTTACCAATTGATAAATCACTTACCTTGGGATTATTTTAGGCTTAAATTTTAAACATATCTAGATCGTTATACTCATTTCTTAGAAAATGATTCATTAATAAAAAACCAACAATTGTCCAGGTTTGATACGTTCTTGATTGTTGTCCAACCCAAGTACCTGTAGGACCATCAAAATATTCTGCCCATTCTTGTTTAGGCAATTGATTAAGCTGACACCAATATGATTCCTCTATTAAAGATTTCATTTCTTCCATGAGAATTACATCATCGGAACCATAATTTTTTTGATGCAATAGTACGGCTGCACCAAAAAACCAAAGTAAACTTGGCCAGTGACCTCCGTTATGGTAACTCCAAGGCCAATTCTTGGGATCTGATCCAGTTTTATTTTGCCATTCTTCGATATCCATATGAGGATGACAAATTCTCATTGGCATTTGAGCCATCAAATGCTGTCTGTTATGTAAAACTAATCTAAATAAAGCTCTTTGTTCTTCAGGAGGAAGAACTCCGAACATACATGCTAAAGAATTCCCTAAACTGTAAAATCGAAAGTCAGGCCTTCCTGTCCTAATATTTCCTATTAAGTAACCACCTCTATTCTCTAACCAATCTTGTAGCCATGAGGGAACTACTTGAGGTTGTACGTTAAATTCATTGAAGTGTTGATCATCTCCATATTGCTCAGTAGGCCTTCTTCTTAAAATTTGCATCGTTTGGCTGGTAACCCAATAATGTTTTAAAAGAAAACTTCCTAAATCCTTAACCCATTGATTTGTAAGAATAAGTCTTTGGTCTAAAAGTCTACTAACATGATCTGCTCTACTTAATTCCATTAAATTTATACAACTTTTTAAACAGCCATGAAGTAAAACTTCAACTTCTAGAGGTGCTCCCCATACATCCATAGGTCTATCAATCATAAATGCGCAATCTGGAACAAAAAGTACTGGAGTACCCTCAAATGTTGGATGTAGAACTAGATCTAATAGAAGTTGAATGCCTCTTTGAACACTTTGACTTTTACCGAAGGCATAATCGCCGCTTTTATTGACATAGTACCAACATAAAATGGGCCACCATAAACTTGCATCAGCTGAAGTAATCCTTCCTATTGATCTCTGACCATAGTCTCCTATGAGCTTTCCATTTTCTTCAACGAAACTGGTAGGAAATACGCCACGTGTTTGGTAGTTAGTGCTTTGTAACTCGAGACATAAACTTAGGAACTTTTTGACAATTTCATACCTTTTTTGGGTAATGAGGTAAATCATTACTGGAACGTTGTCTCTTAAAAATATCTCTCCGTAATTTAATTTTTTATTTTTTGTTGGGTGTTCTAGTGCAGCGACGCTTCCCACTAATTCGCCAGATATTTCAACTAAAGTCTTTTCGAAATGTTTTTTTGCATTTGTTACAATTTTCTCTTCATCTGAACTTGGTCTCACTCTTAAATTTTTTTGACTAAATCTTTCTGCCATTTCATTTATATCCCTTTATTTAAGCCTAGTTGTTTAAAGAGACTTTGAACAAATAAAAAATTATTAAAAAATTTTTGTATAAAAGGTTGCACAATTACAGTCGGATGGTTTAGTATTTTCTTCTGGGCAAAAATATACTTTTTGAATTGTTCAATGAATTACTTTAAACCTGATTTTTGGTAATTGAATGAATTTTCTGGAGATTTGATCTCGATCACTATTTTCAGCCAGACGAAGGGTTTTCCCTTCTAAGTGAGTTATCCACTTGTTGTTTAACTCTGCACCTAGAAAATTTAAAAACTTAGGAACTGATGCTTTTATTGTGTCAAGATTAACTAAACTTTTTTTGGTTATTTCAAGATGTAAATGCAATAAAGGTGTGAGGTCCCGTCAAGAATATATAAAAATGTCATCAATTGCTAACTTTTGGCTTTGATGCAAACGGATCTGAGATCTTGGAAAGTCACTTTAGAAATATTTTTAATGTGCACTCAATGTAATCCTTAAAATTTAAGGAGGCTGAAACTAAATACAAAAAACTGAATTTTTATTTGGATAAAGCAATTCAATTTGAGTAGATTTATCTACAAAAGGATTTGAACACAACGGAGAGTTTGATCCTGGCTCAGGATGAACGCTGGCGGCGTGCTTAACACATGCAAGTCGAACGAACCTTCGGGTTAGTGGCGGACGGGTGAGTAACGCGTGAGAATCTGCCCTCAGGAGGGGGATAACGGTTGGAAACGACCGCTAATACCCCATATGCCTACTGGTGAAATGAATTTCGCCTGAGGATGAGCTCGCGTCTGATTAGCTAGTTGGTGAGGTAATGGCTCACCAAGGCTTCGATCAGTAGCTGGTCTGAGAGGATGATCAGCCACACTGGGACTGAGACACGGCCCAGACTCCTACGGGAGGCAGCAGTGGGGAATTTTCCGCAATGGGCGAAAGCCTGACGGAGCAACGCCGCGTGAGGGACGAAGGCCTCTGGGCTGTAAACCTCTTTTCTCAAGGAAGAAGATATGACGGTACTTGAGGAATAAGCCACGGCTAATTCCGTGCCAGCAGCCGCGGTAATACGGGAGTGGCAAGCGTTATCCGGAATTATTGGGCGTAAAGCGTCCGCAGGCGGCTTTTCAAGTCTGCTGTTAAAGCGTGGAGCTTAACTCCATCATGGCAGTGGAAACTGAAAGGCTTGAGTATGGTAGGGGCAGAGGGAATTCCCGGTGTAGCGGTGAAATGCGTAGATATCGGGAAGAACACCAGTGGCGAAGGCGCTCTGCTGGGCCATTACTGACGCTCATGGACGAAAGCCAGGGGAGCGAAAGGGATTAGATACCCCTGTAGTCCTGGCCGTAAACGATGAACACTAGGTGTCGGGGGAATCGACCCCTTCGGTGTCGTAGCTAACGCGTTAAGTGTTCCGCCTGGGGAGTACGCACGCAAGTGTGAAACTCAAAGGAATTGACGGGGGCCCGCACAAGCGGTGGAGTATGTGGTTTAATTCGATGCAACGCGAAGAACCTTACCAGGGTTTGACATCCTGCGAACCTCTTAGAAATTTGAGGGTGCCTTCGGGAATGCAGTGACAGGTGGTGCATGGCTGTCGTCAGCTCGTGTCGTGAGATGTTGGGTTAAGTCCCGCAACGAGCGCAACCCACGTTTTTAGTTGCCAGCATTTAGTTGGGCACTCTAGAAAGACCGCCGGTGATAAACCGGAGGAAGGTGTGGATGACGTCAAGTCATCATGCCCCTTACACCCTGGGCTACACACGTACTACAATGCTACGGACAAAGGGCAGCAAACTCGCGAGAGCTAGCAAATCCCATAAACCGTGGCTCAGTTCAGATCGTAGGCTGCAACTCGCCTACGTGAAGTAGGAATCGCTAGTAATCGCAGGTCAGCATACTGCGGTGAATACGTTCCCGGGCCTTGTACACACCGCCCGTCACACCATGGAAGTTGGCCATGCCCGAAGTCGTTACTCCAACCCTTGTGGAGGAGGACGCCGAAGGTGGGGCTAATGACTGGGGTGAAGTCGTAACAAGGTAGCCGTACCGGAAGGTGCGGCTGGATCACCTCCTAACAGGGAGACAACAAAATGTTTAATATTATTATTTTGTCACCTTAGGTCGATCGGTATCTCACGTTTTTAATTTATTAAGAATTTCATTTCCTAAGTTTTTCTAGGTCACACCCATTATTTTTCCTGGGCCATTAGCTCAGGTGGTTAGAGCGCACCCCTGATAAGGGTGAGGTCCCTGGTTCAAGTCCAGGATGGCCCATATCTCTATGTTGGGGGTATAGCTCAGTTGGTAGAGCGCCTGCTTTGCAAGCAGGATGTCAGCGGTTCGAGTCCGCTTACCTCCACTGATTACCACCTCTTCCATAATTTGTAAAAGGGAAATTTTTGAGTCGTGATCAAATTCTGAACGAATCTAGCTTCCTAATGAAATTATTAAGATGCTGGACTCATTGAATTAATTTCATTGTTTTCAGAGAACCTTGACAACTGCATAGATTATTTTTAAAGACAATAAGCATCTTTAATGATGCAGATTTATTATTTGTGCGAATGCATTAATAACAATTCTATTAAGCTGATGCTTCAATTTTGAAGTTATTGGTCAAGCTACAAAGGGCTCACGGAGGATACCTAGGCACACAGAGGCGATGAAGGACGTGGTTACCTGCGATAAGTCTCGGGGAGTTGGAAGCACACTTTGATCCGGGAATTTCCGAATGGGGCAACCCCATGTACGGCCAACTGAATATATAGGTTGGTGCGAGCTAACCCAGCGAACTGAAACATCTTAGTAGCTGGAGGAAGAGAAAGTAAATAACGACTCCCTCAGTAGCGGCGAGCGAACGGGGAACAGCCCAAACCGATAGTCTTGACTATCGGGGTTGTGGGACAGCAATATGGATCAACAAGTCTAGAAGAAACGTTTGAATGGCGTGCCACAGAGGGTGAAAGCCCCGTAATCGAAAGATAAGTTGACCTAGCTGTATCCCGAGTAGCACGGAGCACGTGGAATTCCGTGTGAATCTGCGAGGACCACCTCGTAAGGCTAAGTACTACTGTGTGACCGATAGTGAAACAGTACCGCGAGGGAAAGGTGAAAAGAACCCCGGGAGGGGAGTGAAATAGAACATGAAACCGTGAGCTTACAAGCAATGGGAGCCCGACTAATCGGGTGACCGTGTGCCTGTTGAAGAATGAGCCGGCGACTTATAGGCACTGGCGGGTTAAACCGGAAATGGTGGAGCCACAGCGAAAGCGAGTCTTAATAGGGCGTTTGTCAGTGTTTATAGACCCGAACCCTGGTGATCTAACCATGGCCAGGATGAAGCTTGGGTGATACCAAGTGGAGGTCCGAACCGACTGAAGTTGAAAATTCAGCGGATGAGCTGTGGTTAGGGGTGAAATGCCAATCGAACCAGGAGCTAGCTGGTTCTCCCCGAAATACGTTGAGGCGTAGCGTCTAGTGCTCCAGCAGGGGGGTAAAGCAACCATTTCGGTGCGGGCTGCGAAAGCGGTACCAAATCGATATGAACTCTGAATACCCTGTGTGTAACTAGGCAGTCAGACTGTGGGGGATAAGCTCCATAGTCAAGAGGGAAACAGCCCAGACCGCCAGCTAAGGTCCCAAAATTAACGCTAAGTGATAAAGGAGGTGGGATTGCCCAGACAACCAGGAGGTTTGCCTAGAAGCAGCCATCCTCAAAGGAGTGCGTAATAGCTCACTGGTCGAGCGATCCTGCGCCGAAAATGAACGGGGCTAAGCGTTATACCGAAGCTGCGGATAAATTTATTTATGGTAGGGGAGCGTTCTATGTAGGGTGAAGCGTTAGCGTAAGCGGACGTGGACAGCATAGAAGTGAGAATGTCGGCTTGAGTAGCGAAAACATGGGTGAGAATCCCATGCCCCGAAACCCTAAGGGTTCCTCCGGCAGGCTCGTCCGCGGAGGGTTAGTCTGGACCTAAGGCGAGGCCGAAAGGCGTAGTCGATGGATAACAGGTCAATATTCCTGTACCAGATGTGTTTTGAGAAGGGGGACGGAGAAGGCTAACCAGGCCAGATGTTGGTTACTGGTTCAAGCGTTCGAGGCTTTGAGAGATGGAGAAAACATCTTGAGCTAAGGCGTAAGTACGAGCTGCTACGGCAGCGAAGTTGGTGATGTCATGCTTCCAAGAAAAGCCCTATACTCGTTAAGACACAAATGCCAGTACCCGAAACCGACACAGGTGGGGTGGTAGAGAATACCGAGGGGCGCGAGATAACTCTCTCTAAGGAACTCGGCAAAATGGCCCCGTAACTTCGGGAGAAGGGGTGCCAGCGAGAGCTGGTCGCAGTGAAGAGGCGCAAGCGACTGTTTACCAAAAACACAGGTCTCCGCTAAGTCGCAAGACGATGTATGGGGGCTGACACCTGCCCAGTGCCGGAAGGTTAAGGAAGCTGGTTAGCTTTTAGTGAAGCTGGCGACTGAAGCCCCGGTGAACGGCGGCCGTAACTATAACGGTCCTAAGGTAGCGAAATTCCTTGTCGGGTAAGTTCCGACCCGCACGAAAGGTGTAACGATTTGCGCGCTGTCTCGGAGAGAGGCTCGGCGAAATAGAATTGTCTGTGAAGATGCGGACTACATACACCCGGACAGAAAGACCCTATGAAGCTTTACTGTAGTTTGATATTGTGCTCGGGCTCTGAATGCGCAGAATAGGTGGGAGACGTTGAAATAGTGCTTGTGGGTACTATTGAGTCATCGGTGAGATACCACTCTTTTAGAGCTAGGGTTCTAACGCTTACCCGTTATCCGGGAAGCGGACAGTATCTGATGGGCAGTTTGACTGGGGCGGTCGCCTCCTAAAAGGTAACGGAGGCGCACAAAGGTTCCCTCAGGCTGGTTGGAAATCAGTCGTTGAGTGCAAAAGCAGAAGGGAGCTTGACTGTGAGACCTACAAGTCGAACAGGGACGAAAGTCGGTTTTAGTGATCCGACGGTTCTGCGTGGAAGGGCCGTCGCTCAACGGATAAAAGTTACTCTAGGGATAACAGGCTGATCTCCCCCAAGAGTTCACATCGACGGGGAGGTTTGGCACCTCGATGTCGGCTCATCGCAACCTGGGGCTGAAGTCGGTCCCAAGGGTTGGGCTGTTCGCCCATTAAAGCGGTACGCGAGCTGGGTTCAGAACGTCGTGAGACAGTTCGGTCCATATCCGGTGTATGCGCAGGAATATTGAGAGGATTTCTCCCTAGTACGAGAGGACCGGGAGGAACGCACCTCTGGTGTGCCAGTTATCGTGCCAACGGTAAACGCTGGGTAGCCATGTGCGGAGTGGATAACCGCTGAAAGCATCTAAGTGGGAAGCCCACCTCAAGATGAGTATTGCCATGGCTTAAGCCAGTAAGGTCACGGGAAGAACACCCGTTGATAGGCTCTACGTGGAAGCTTGGTAACAAGTGCAGCGGAGGAGTACTAATAGACCGAGGGCTTGACCAAATAAACTTAATTTATTGTTTTTAATTTATATAATTTTCTATGCAGTTCTCAAGGTTCACACTATCCTGGTGTTCATGGCGATGTGGAACCACTCCGATCCATCTCGAACTCGGTTGTGAAACGCATCAGCGGCGAAAATATTTAGGGGGCAGCCCCTTGAGAAAATAGCTCAATGCCAGGTAAAAATATTTAAAAGGGTTTACTCTTCTTGGGTAAGCCCTTTTTTATTTTTGGCATTTAGGACACCAATGTGTGCTTCTTCCCGTAATTTTTTGCCTTTCAATTAGATTTCCACATTTATGACATTCTTTACCAGTTCTCCTATAGACATTAGTCTGTAAACCAAAATTCCCATTTTCGCCCTCCAAGTCTCTAAAGTCACTAAATGTCGTACCACCAGAACCGATACTTTTTTTTAATACGGTTACAATTGATTCTTTAAGCTTAATTAACTCATTATTCTTTATTGTTTGAGCTTCCCTAAAAGGTGAGACGCCAGCCGAGTATAAACTTTCATCAGCATAAATATTACCTATGCCTGCCACTATTGTTTGATCTAATAAAATAGCTTTTATAGATTTTGTTCTTTTTGAAATAACCTTCTTAAGGTATTTTGTATTAAAGTCTTTAGAAAATGGTTCTGGTCCTAATGAGCCTAATCCTTTGATTATTTTATTAGGCGATAACCCTTGCTTAATCCACCACATTTGGCCAAAACTTCTTACGTCAATGTATCTAAGCTCATTATTGTTTTTATCGAAAAATCTTATTCTTGTATGTTTACAGGGCGGAGTAGAGCTATTAATAAATTTGAAATATCCAGTCATTCTTAAATGAACTACAAGAAATCCATTATGTTTAAATGTTATTTTTTCATTAATTAGAATATTCTCATTTTCAATTTTTTTTAGTTCAGCTATTAAATATTTTCCTCTCCTATTCCATTTGTACAAAAGTGAGTTCTGAAGTCCCTTAATAAATTCTTCCTTATTAGCAGGGAATGCGACAGTTGAATCCCTACAGACTTCTACTTTTTTAACAATAAATTTATTAAGTTTTTGCTCTAAACCTCTTCTAACAGTTTCTACTTCAGGTAACTCAGGCAATTATTTAAGCTTTTTCTAATTCACTTTCAGCAAAATTATTTGTATTTGCTCCACCATCAGTTCCGCTTATTCCGGCGTAATTTACTTTATCAAATCTAACTACACAGTTATATTTAATACCTGAGGTATCAACTGACGCAACTTTACCTATTTCATTGTACCAATATGATTCTGGTCTTTTTACTCTTACGAGATCTCCTCTTGAAATTGACATTAGGGTAAATTTAACTTTTTGTAGAATAACCCATCATTAATATTCTTTGGCAAATTATTCACACATATTAATTAAAAGTTTTAACAAAAATCATTTATTAAATCCTTTTCGAATTCTTCTTTAGCAGGCTTAGCTCCTATCCATTTTTTGCCTGGGATTCTTACATCTAATTCATTTTTTTCGCAATTTATTGAAAGAATCAGGTTTTGATTTTCTTGATTTAATACATTTAAAACTTTTCTATCTTTATTGTTTGCATAAGATTTACTTTTAATAATTATTGGACCATAAATTTGTTTATCTAAATCAAGTAATTCATTGTTTTTCTTATTTTTAATTTTTTGAGGATTTTCCGAATTACTAGGATTATTTTTGCTTAATAAAATCTTTTCCCCCACTTTTATTGAATCAGGATTCTTGAGATTATTTATTTCTAACAAATATTCTATCTTTAAATTATATTTGCTTGAGATCTCAGTAAGATTTTCCCCTATCTGAACAATGTGGTAATTATTTAAATCTGATTGTAGTAAGTTATTTTTATTAGATTCGGAGATAATGAGATTTTGGCCAATAAAGATATAATTTTTATCTTTTAAATTATTCAATTTAATAATTAAATCTTTATTGATTGAATAGAGTTTTGAAATACTTGAAAGTGTCTCTCCACTTTTTACGATATGAATTTTTTTATTTTCCGTTTTATCTTCATTAATTGATTCTTTTTGAGCAATATTCTCGATTTTATTAGTTCTTAAATCAATCTTATCTTCGGACCTTATATATGAATGATTAAACAAATTAAATAGGATTGTAATTACTAAAAATACTAATTTCATTAACTTCTCAGTTTATTTAAAGATAGTATCTTAATTAAAAATCGCTAGGGTTTTGAAAACAATTTAAGTAATTTAAATTTTAAAAATAAACTTTAAAAGTTTCTTCACTCTTTCGTAGGGAGGATACCTTAGATCTAAATCAAATAAAAAACCTTTGGAAGTAATAGATTTTTGATTTGAAAAATTTCGAAAACCTTCTTCTCCATGAAATTTACCAATACCACTCTGACCAACACCACCAAAAGGTAAATTTGGAATAAGGACTGGTAGCATAACATCATTGATGCAAATACTTCCTGAGCTGGTAACTCTTGAAATATGATTATGAATTTTTTTATTGCCTCCAAATAAGTAGATTGCCAATGGTTTTGATGTTTGATTAATTTGTTTTAACGCTGATTCTTTATTTTCTATCCCAATTACTGGAAGTAAAGAACTGAATAGTTCTTTTTGTAAAATATCTGGTTCATCTAATTTTGTCTTCAAAATTGTAGGAGATATTTTTAACTTTTTCTTATTAAAAGTGCCTCCATATAAAATTCTTTTTTCCTTTTTATATCTTTTCAGAATTTCTACAGTCGATGAAAATTGTTTTTTCTCTAATTTAGATAAGTTTTCGGAAATAATTGGATCTTCTCCGTAAAAACTTACTATGCATTGCTTTAATTTTTCAATTAAATTATTTTCAATTTCTTCATCTACAAAAATATGATTTGGAGCCATGCAGGATTGACCAGAATTAAAAAATTTGCCCCAAACTATTCTCTTCGCAGCAACTTCTAGATTTGCATTCTTGAAAATAATGACAGGATTTGTTCCGCTTAATTCAAGAGTTAACGGAGTTAAGTTTTTTGAAGCTAATTTCATAATAGATTTTCCAGTTTCAGTACTTCCTGTAAAAAATATGTGGTCAAAATTTTGTTCAATTAATTTTATGGATTGTTTATAATCACCCTCAACTGTCAATAGGACATCTTTATGGAAATATTTGGAAGTAAGCTTTTTTATAAGTTTTGAGGTCGCAGGACATTTCTCTGATGGTTTTATAACTGCAGTATTTCCTGCTGAGAAAATATTTATCAAAGGCTTTAAAACGTAAAGTAATGGATAATTATATGGACCAAGAATTAAGACACACCCAAGAGGTTCATAAATTACTTTGGAGGATGATGGGAATAGATAAAAAGGTGTATCAATCTTTTTTGGTAGCATCCAAGAATTGAGTTTCTTTTTTATGAGTGAAATTTCTTCTTTCACTAAAAGGATTTCTGAAAGCCCCTCAATTTCAGATTTCCCTAGATCAACAAAAAGTGATTTTATTATCTCTTTTTTATTTTCATCCAAAAGTTTAGAAACTATATTGATATGTTGGATCCGCCATTTTATATCTTCCGTTTTACCAGTGAGAACTGTATTTTTTAATTTATTAATGTCTTCTAAATGAAATTTATCAGAAATTTTCATTTTATTCCTATGAATAGTATTAAATATATCAGAGGATAAATTGTAAATAAATAAGTTTTTTAGCCACTTAAATCAAAGTGAATGATTTATTAGAAATAATCAAATTTATTAATATGGTCTTTAAAAATTCAAATTTTTCTTGGTTAGTATATTTTTATGGTGGAAAAATTTTCAATTAGATTGATATCTATAAATGAACTACCAGAAGTCACAGACTGGGCAAGGTTAGAAGGATTTTCTCCTGGGATGGATGATGTATCAATTTATAGAAATACAGATAAACAAGGGGTATGGGTAGCTTGTCTCGACAATAATCCTATAGGTTCTATTGCGTGTATAAAATATAATTCCTCGTATGGTTTTATAGGTTTATTTATCGTTAAAAAAGAATTCCGAAATAATGGATATGGAGTGAGATTATGGAAACATGCCCTCGAATATTTAAAAAATGTTGATTGTATTGGTCTTGAGGCTGCCCCAGATAGATTGAATGATTACTCAAAGTGGGGCTTTATAAAATCTGCCATTACAAATCGATGGAAATTAAATGGTTCTCAAGATTTGCCATTGAGAAATTTCTATAAAGATCAATTGCATTCTTTTAAAGTTGTCCCGGGTAATAAAATTTCTTCTGAAGCAGTCTTAATTTATGATGATCAAAGAGAACCTAGTCCCAGACCGCATTTTCTAAATGACTGGTTGAAAAATTCTAATGGTAATGTCAGTGCAATTGTCGATAATAATGGGATGTGCCATGGATTTGGCAGGATAAGACCTTGTGTATTGGAGGATAATGAGCAAGGCTGGAGAATCGGACCTCTTTTAGCGGATACTCCACCACTTGCTGAATTATTAATAAGGGAGTTAGTTGGTGATTTAGATTCCCAAATCTTATTGGATTGCTCTAATCAGAATCCTTATGCAAATTATCTTTTATCAAGTTTGGGATTTGAGGAAATATCAAAAACTTACAGAATGTATAAAGGCATTCAACCTTCCTGCCCAATGAATCAAGTATACGGGCTTGCCTGTTTGGAACTGGGGTGATTCCCTTTAAAGCGTGCATTTTGCCTTTTGTTTTTGTAATACTGAAGTAAGTTTGTTTGATTATCCATAAGCTTAACTTTCAGAAGGTTTCAAAATTTTTTCTACAATATCAGCGTTGATTATAGTGATCTCTCCATTATCAATATTGGCAACTTGAAACAAGGTCCATGAATTTGGATTTCTAGCTCCTCCAATACAGTCGATAACTTGACCGACCCAATAATTTTTATTCTTTTCATTAGTATTTTCGCAATTTTCTTTTTTAATTGCGACATAATCACCAGGCCTAACGCAAAGAAACTCAGGAGTTGCTGAGCTCACAATAAATATTTAATAGTATACACGTACTATAGTAAGTTATTAGTTTTCTTGCCGAACTTTGAATTATTTAGCAAACTAGGGGTAATTAAAAATAAAATGGAATCAACTGAAATTGCTATATTTTCAACATTATTAGGATTAATTTTAGCTTTAACTGACGCTTATATAGAAAGAAATATTCCTGGATAATATTTCCAAGTCATTTATTAAATTAAATAAGATTTAAGCTGGTCTAATATGTCGGCACGGCTGGAAACTAATTTTGTAAAAACTAAATATATCAACCCTCCCATGGCGAGTCTTCCGTTAATTTTCTCTAACTGCCTTAGTTTTCTCAACAGATTAATTTGCGGTTAAACAAAATTTAAAGGGTATAGAAAATAAAAAAGTATTGATTACTTCAAAATTAAAAAAAATTTTTACAAATTTATAGAAATATTATTTCAAACACGAACTAAATTTAAAGCCAAGCCTCTTTCATCTCAAGATAAAGCCTCTCGCTCTCAGCAGAATTAATTTTGCTGTCTGAATAGGATTGCTGCTGTTGCTGTTGCTGTTGCTGAGTTGAGTTAGTATTAGGATTTTGGACTTCGCTCATTAGAGGGTCTGAATATTTGTGTTTATTCTCTCATATTTAGAGCTTTTTTTGTCAACTTAAATTCTTAAATTTTATTTAAATTTTCTAGGTTATTAATTTTCCTGTTTTGAGTGAAGTTATTTCGCTACCGTGGTTTTGGTGTATAGAAATTTAACTTCCCAATATACAATTCCTAGGAAGATAGCACTTGCAATAATAATTTCAGAAATGGCTAACATTTTATTCGTCGGTACTAATTTAATTTTGGTATCAATTTACACAGAATGCAATAGGTACTAATTACATTTAAGATTTTAAAAAATCTTACTTAATAAAATAAGTCGTCGAAATAATATAAAATTTTAAGTTAGATACATATTATTTTCGTGGGGAATTTTATAAATTCAACAATTCTTATACCTTTAATACCTCTAGTTACGACTTTATTTATTTTTATTTTATTAGTAAGTTTTAACAGAACACTTAACAGGTTAACAAAACCAGTTACTGCACTTGTTGCATTATCTTTATTAAGTTCTGCTTTTATAAGCTCATTTGACTATTTTAAGAAAATAGAAAAAGAATTAGTTTTATCTGAATTCCTTCAATTTTTTGAAGAAACAAATTTGGTTATACATCTCAATTTAGTAAATGAAAAAATTATAATTATTTTCTCATTAATAATGATTTTAATAATTGGATTATCTTTTTATAAATTACCTAGAAAAAAAGGTTATGTATCATTGATGATTAGCCTAGGATTAATATCTTCTTCAGTGATGATCTCAATATTGCTCATAGATTTTTCAGCACTAATTTAAATTGTAGTAAGCATTGACAAGGCTTCGTTAAGCTCCTGGACATGATTTAATTCATCTTGAGCAATTTCTTTTATTTTTTGATCATTTGGATTAGCTTTTAAATATTTGGAATAAGTTTCAAATGCATGTTCTTCAATTTTTATGTTTACATCATAAGCATTAGCTGGAGAGAAGAAATAATAAAAAACCATGATCCAGTAATAAACGAGCACAAGGTGTCTCGCAAAAAATCTATCAATCCAGAACCTATCTCCTCCTCTTTTCTCCATTTCTTTAAGATGCTCAGTTTCGTTGATAGCTTGATAAAAATGTTCTTTCATTAAAATCATTGTTTTTTCATTTTTAATTCCTAGGGATTCTTTAAAATGAAGAACTGAAAGAAATGCAAAATAAGGTGATCTAGCTATGACTTCTAAAACCCAAAATCTTTGTAAATTTCTACCAGAGTATATGAAGTCTAAGAAGTTGACAGTAATATTTAAAATAAAAGAATTTAATTTCTTCATAAAGCTTGTTTTTCTTTAAGTATAATTACTCAGTTTCTGGAAGTCTATAATGTATTTAAATAATTAATCAAAAATTAATACTTATAGTCTAAAATTGCGGCTTCCATTGAAATATTTTTTTTTCATGCATTAATTGGATAGATAAAAATTTTATATGACAACTACTGAAAAAATTGCAAATGCCAAAAAGAGGATTGATGAATTAGAAAGACTTATAAAATATTGGAACGATTCAGAACAGGATGAGGCAAAAATATTAAATTTTACAACAAAAATTGAAAATAAAGTTGCTTAGATTTTGATGCTTAAGACTGATTAACTTTTATCTACCTAAGGTGATTTAATATCTTTGAGTATTCAAATATTGTTTAGTTTATAAATAGAGCAATTAAACCTATTCTCAAAAACGGTAAGGAAGAAATAATCTAAAAGAAAAATCAATATGAAAACCTTTTCAAAAAAATATTTAGTTCCGATTAAATTTATACCATGGGTTTTTTGGGTATTTATATCTTTTGTGAGTATATATTTGTGTAAGACAGCCTGGGTAAGTTAAATAATTAATGAATTTAGCTTCTCCTTAACCAACCAGGAGCACCGCCAAACCAATCCGATATATCATCTTCATTTGGGTTGAAATGATTCTCTTTATCTAGTCCATCTATCCCAAATGATTGTAGGAGGTTATCAATTCCGCCATCAATTTTTGTACCATTTCTTCTAAAGCTGTTAGCTTTTTTCAGCCAAAGAGAAATTGTCGAATTATGTTGTGCAAATTTCTCAACATATATCCTTTCTTCTAATGTAATTGATTTATCTTTAGCAATTTTTTTAATTATTCCTTGGATCTTTAGTCTTTTTTGATTACTAAGAAGCATTTTTGTTCAATTCATTAGTCTTTTTATAGGAAGGATTATTAAAAATATCTTGTCAATGTTAATTTCAACAAATTCACTATTTTAGAAGGTTTTTAGCAAGAAAAGTCTTAAGACACTAAAAAAAGGGATCAATAAGTTATGTATGATACGTTGATTCATTTATGAAACTTATAAATCCTACAAATTAGATAAAAAAAATCAATCCACTCTCAAAGACTCTCTAAAATTAAGATAGGTGGATGGAATTGTTGCGATATAGTAAATCTGTACTATTATTAGTACAGATGTATTATAAAGATATGAAAGTGATTTCATCTTCTCCCTATGCCCCATTTAATTCAAAAGAGTGGAATTCTTTAATAAGCAAAAATGCAAAGTTTGAAAATACTCCAATAAAGATTCAAAAAAAATTTTATAGAACTTTTACTCTAAAAAAGATTCAAAAAGATGAACATTTGCAAGAGAAGAATGAATTGCATCAACAAATGCAAATTGTATTCGGATAGAAAAATATCAAATAACAATCTTTTTATTGAAATTTATTTTATGAGATCCAATTTTTTGTTAGATTGGTAGAGATACAAGAAGGATTTAATTTGGCTGTAGATCGAGAACTTTTAAAAGAAGTTACCCAAGAACTTTGGAATACTGTAAAAAAACTAAGACCAGAAATTGATCGGCAAACTCGACTTCAATTAGTTTTAAAGGCCTTGTTAACTATTGGAGATTTGCCAGATCAAATGCAGGCTGCCATGGTAGTAGGTGTTTGCGCAGAAATGGATAAGAGTGATGTTGATAATGTTGAAGCTAATTCAAAAACCATAGATTCAAGAGAAGTTGATACTTCTACAGGCAGAAAAGTAGTTAGAAGAAGTTCAGCTAAATAAACTTTGAAACGATCATCCTTTAATTTTTTTTGATTCGTTTTTATTAAGTCGATTGAATAGGTAATATGAAATTACAAGCAAGAGAGGAACAAATATTGAATGTAAAGTCATCATTAATTCTGTTTGGCCCATTCCTATAAGATTTGACTCGCTTGGAAGTTGTTCTGACCAAGTGCCAACTAAATGCCAGGCTTGAGGGATTGATAAGAAAAACATATAAGAACTATAAGTTAAATTTATTTTCAGATAAAGATTATCATTATTGAACTGTTTTGCTTTCTTTATTCTTATTTCTTAACTAAGTATTTGTAGAGTTAAAAAAGTACTTGATTCATAAATTTATTTTTTTAAGAAGAGTTTTAAATTCTTTTTTACCAATAATTTTTTCAGCTGCGTAAGCACCGCTTGCTGAAACAGCAGGAATTCCAATACCTGGAAATGTACTTGCACCGCAAGTAAATAAATTTTTTACTGGAGTTTTGCAGCCTGGGAAAAGACCTTTTGCTGCAGATAATGCAGGGCCGTAACTACCGCAATGAGTATTGGTGAATTTTTTATGAGTGATTGGGGTTCCTAGCATCTTTAAATCAATCCTTTCATCTATGTCAGGGATGAATTTCCGCACTGCATTAAGAAATAATGAACATCTTTCTTCTTTCAAATTTCTATATGCTAATTCCTTTGGATTTAGGCTTTCCCAAATTTCCCAAGGTTCATTTGCGGGAGTATATCCATGAAGAACATGTTTCCCTTTAGGGGCCATATTTTTATCTAAAACAGATGGGATTGAAAATACAGCTATATTTCTTTCTGCGGTTATACCTTTTTCCCACTCATCAACATGTATCGCATGTATTGGCAAATCTTCAAGGCCATCAGCATCAAAACCTAAATGTATATGGAGGAATGAATCACATTTATTGGGGTTCAATGCTTTTGGCCTCCATTTTTTTGAAATTTCATTTGGAATTAACTTTTTTAAATTCCAAACGTCAGTATTCGTGACAATAGATTCACAACTATAACTTGAACCATTATTAAGGGTTATGCCTGTGGCTAAATTTTTATTGAAGTTAATTGTCTTTACTCTCGAAGAGAGAATTAATTCTCCTCCATTTTTTTTAAATCCATTAATTAAGGCGTTTACAATAGAATCACTTCCACCTTTAGGGTATTCAAGGTAGGAGTTTGGTTCAAACCATTCGTTAAATAAAGAAGCCATCGCAGCTGTATTTGTATCATGCATTGACATACCACTTATCAAAAAGCTCAATAAATCAACCCAATTTCTGAGAAAAGGATCCTCTAAATGATTATTTACTAAACTTCCAAAACCCTTATTAATTTTGGGTATTTGCTTGATATTAGGTAAAAATTTTGAGGTTAAATTTATTAGATCTAAGAAATCTATTGATTCAGGAGAAAATGAGAGTAAAGGTATTTCATTTATTATTTGGCTAAGAGGTTTTATACCAGAAATAAATGCTTCCCATTCTTTAACAGATTTCTCACCCCTTAAAGTTTTTATTGTTTGTTTAAAGGGTTCTTCTCCCACATCAAGGTTAAAATTGCCTTCTGGGACAATAACTTGCCAACCTTTGTAGTGAAACAGTTCAACTTCTTCATCAAGTAATTTAAGAATTTGCCCTAAGGGATTATTTGTCGGCCATTTACCTATTCCACTCCACAATGAAGGCCCTGATTCGAAAGTGTAACCTTTTCTTTTGAAACTGTGAGCAACACCTCCAGGCTGGGTATGTGCTTCGCAGATAAGTACTTTTTTACCTGATAAAGCTAGAATTGAACCACAACATAAACCTCCTATTCCACTACCAACAATTACAACATCATAGTTATGCATTAAATATTGACTTTATTCTTTTTGTAAAACTAATTTGTTTTAAACAATTGTATTAGTTGAAGTTGTAATACTAAGTACAACGGCTAGGAAAAAAATGTAAGGAACTGCTTTTAGAGGTATGTATCCTTGTCTTTTAGAAATGAAATCCATTAAATTAGTTACAATATGTAAATATATTAACGAGATCTTGTTCCTTATGTGTGCTAAAAAACAATTTTTTTTGAAATATATTGAAACAAAGAAATCTTTTTGAGGGGATTTTTTAGGTTAGAACATTTTTTATGAAGTTATCTTAGTATTTAATTCTTAGATTAAAATCTATTATGAAAGACTTTCCTAATATCAATGAGATAAAACTATTAGAAAAAAATTCTCAAAAAAATGGAAGCGGAATAGTATATGAGGAATTGTTAGGAATATGGAAGTTTAAGTATGTATGGGGAAAGGAGTCAGATGAAGTCAAAAATATACCCAGTTCAATTCTCCAAGTATTGTCAGCAAGACTTGAATTAAAAAGTAAAAATAAAGAGGATCAGATAAATTTTGAAATAAAAAATTCAATTAATTTCGGATTATTAAACATTATCTTTATAGGGAGCGCAGAATTAAAAGGGCTTAGACCTTTATTAACTTTTTATTTTGAAGAATTGAAAATTAGTATTAGTAATTTTCCAATATTTAATAAGAAATTAAAAAAACCTGAATATAAAAAAATGCCTTTTTTCTCACTAGTAGGAATTAGCATTAAAGATAAATGGTTATGTGCACGAGGCAGGGGTGGAGGGCTTGCAATATGGATTAAGTCATAAATTAATGGTATTCTCCTGGATGATCTACCTTCCTAACGGTAACTTTATCAACTTTTTGTCCATTAAATCTTAAGAGATCATCTCCAGAAAAGTCATATCCTAAGCTTTGACCTATTAGGGCTACATCATCCGCTGTAGAGGATGTAGTAACCTGCTTTTTTAAGTCTTCATCAGATTGCATCTTAATTAAAAATTTTCTTATTTCAGAAAAACTCATTACTTGAATTTGATTGATATGTGATAAAAAATTTATAAAAATCTTTTTCTTAGTAAGAACAAGATAATTAGATGACCATTATACTATTTTTATGACTTACTTATTCCTCTATGTAGTTGGCATAACCTTAGTATGGTGGACATATCGTGTTGGTTGGCTTGAGGCGCTTAAAACAGTAGTTAAAGTTATAGTCCCCTCAGTGCTTATTATTTTATTTAACATTAAAGCTGGAAGATTACTTTTTAAAAGTCCTATAGTCGGTTTATTAAGCGCTTTGCCTACTTCTATTTTTATTTTTAGAGGGTCATTGCCTTTAGTTAGTTTTATAAATAACTGGATTGAAAATAAAATAAATAAGTATGATGATTCGGAAGTAATAGATACTGATTCTGTACCTTTAGATGATTAATTTAATTCAATCCAAGCCAATAAATAATTCTTTATGTACAACAAGAACATCAAATAAAGTTGTTTCATGAATAGGACTTAATGGGATTTTGTCTATATTCAATGCTTCAGCGCAAATTAAATGAGCATCCCATTTTGTATCGTGATCACTAACTTCAATTGACCACTCAATTACTTTTTTGAAATGATCTGGCATCTCTGAACCAATTTTTCTGCAAATGTGACATAGAACTGATAAAAGAGGAGGCTTTGATGGCCTTTTTAAATCTTTAATAAGACTAGGCTGAGTAAAAACGCTTGTATAGCGGATGTAGTCTATCAATTCATATTCTTCTTTAGTAAGAGCTGCTTTATCTAATGCTCTTTCAAATTCGTCTATGGGGGTTATGGGCC
>CACLFQ010000012.1 GCA_902606255.1 uncultured Prochlorococcus sp. | reverse complement strand
TTTTTATAGGCTCAATTGCTGCATCAATACGCCTAATAAATTCTTTTTTAACCTCTAAAGATCAAGATCCAGGTGTAATCGTTATAGATAACAAATGTTCCAAGATAGTTCCTTTAATTGGCCTACATCAGTCAAATACGCAAAATATTGCATGTCAAATTGCTAATTTATTAGGTGGCGAAATAATAGAAACTAATAATTCCAATGATCAAAGCTTCTTAAATCTTGATGCATTTGGGAATCAATGGGGTTGGAAAAGGTCTGGCAATATAAAGGATTGGTCAAAACTAGTAATTAAACAATCTAATAACGAAGAAATATTTTGCAAACAATTATCTGGTAATAGCTTATGGAAAACTTCAGAATCAGGTGTGATTATTAATCAAATTAATGAAAAAGAAACTGAAAAACCAGATTCAACATTTCATGTGAGTATATTCGAAAATAATAAAAGAAATTGGAATCCGCCCGTATTATGGATTGGCATTGGATGTGAAAGAAATACAAGCAAAGAATTAATAGCAAATTCTTTAAATAATTTTTTGGAGTCAGGAAATTTATCACAGCAGTCAATTGCGGGATTTGCAACTATTGATATTAAAAAAGATGAGAAAGGAATTTTAGAACTTGCTGAAGAAAAAAACTTGCCTATAAAATTTTTTAGAAAAGAAGATCTTTCAACAATAATTGTTCCAAATCCATCAAATGTCGTGCAAAAAGAAATTGGCACACCTTCTGTAGCAGAAGCCTCTTGCTTACTTGCTGCGGGAAAAGAATCAAAATTACTAAAAGAAAAAAAAATTTTTAAAAATCAATCTGGGGCAATATCTATAGCTGTAGCAGAATCAAGAAGTCAATATAATCCAACAAATGGCGAAATCCATATTATTGGAAGTGGGCCTGGTGATATCTCCTACCTAACCAATAATGCAAGAAAAGCACTTTCAAGATGTGCAGTTTGGATTGGATACGAGATGTATTTAGATTTGATTAAACCCTTAAAAAGGAGTGACCAAGTTATAGTTGAAAGTAAACTTACTCACGAAAAGGAAAGATGCATTAAAGCAATTAAACTGGCCGAAGAAGGAATAAAAGTAGCTTTAATTTCCTCGGGTGAATCTGGATTCTATGGAATGGCTGGTTTACTTTTGGAGTTACTTCAAAAAATCAAAAAAGAATATAGACCTTACTTTGAAGTACATCCTGGTATTAGTAGCGTTCAATTAGCGGCTGCTCTTAGTGGAGCACCACTAATGAATGACTTTTGTTCAATAAGCTTAAGTGATAAGTTAACTCCATGGTCTTTAATAGAAAAAAGAATTGAAGGCGCTCTTCTAGGTGACTTTGTTATAGCTTTATTTAATCCTCAGTCAATTGAAAGAAATTGGCAGCTAAAAAGTGTAATTCATCAATGTCTAAAATCTAGACCAGTTAATACTCCTGTTTTAATAGCTAGACAAGTAGGCAGAGAAAATCAAACAAAAAGATTTTTTACTTTAAACACTATCCCAATTAAAGAAATTGATATGTTATCAATCATTATTATTGGCAATTCTCAAACCACATTAATAGATGATATTTTCCTCACTCCGAGAGGATATTTACAAAATTAAGTTTAGATAAAAAATAAATTATCCATAGAATTTTTTACTTTGCTTTTTTTTAATAAGAATACTAGTCTTTACATAAGGGATTAAGAAAATTCATTGAAAAATATTGGTTTAATTTTATTTGACATAGATGGTGTAATACGCAGCGTAGAACATAGTTATAGACTTTCATTAAAAAAAACAGTCTACAAATTTTCCGGATGGGAGCCAAGTTATATGGATATTGATAATGCCAAAAATGAGGGGATCTGGAATAATGACTGGGATTTAAGTTTAGAATTTATAAAAAGATTTAAAAAAAAAGGTAACTTAAACTTTGAAATACCTCAAAGAGATGAAATAATTAAATGTTTTGAAGAATTTTACTTTGGAGGAGATCCAAATAAAGATAGCAAATCTTGGTCTGGATTCATAACAAATGAGGAGTTATTAGTTGATAAAAAGTTTTTTGATTTATTAGAAAGCAATGGAATAATTTGGGGTTTTGTGAGTGGTGCAGAGTCTGCGTCTGCAAAATTTGTTTTAGAAAAAAGACTTGGACTAAAATCACCTCCATTAATATCTATGGGAGACGCCCCAGACAAGCCTGATCCCAAAGGATTTATTAACTTATCCAAAAAAATTCTTGGAGATAAACTTGGCTCATCAAATATTCCCATTGGATATGTAGGAGATACTATTGCAGACATAAATACAGTTATGAACGCTAAAAAGGAAATCCCATCTCAGAAATTCGTAAGTATTGGAATAGCTCCTCCTCATTTACATTTAAAGTCTCGATTAAATGAACGTAATTCATACGAAAAAAATCTAAAGGATGCAGGTGCTGACTTGATTTTAAATTCTATTAATGACCTCAATCTATTAATTTTGCCCTATTTTAAAAAAATATAAATTAAAAGTTATTTCTTGATTAAGTACGGAGAGGGAGGGATTCGAACCCTCGACAAAAGTTACCTCCTGTAACTCCTTAGCAGGGAGCCGCTTTCAACCACTCAGCCACCTCTCCAGTTCTTATAGATTATCAATTTTTTTGCAAACATTCAAAATTTTTTATTTAATCGAAATGTCTAATCAACTTGAACTCTCGGCAATCTATTTTTAAAAGAACAAAGAATTTCCCAAGGAATAGTATTAGATTCCCTTGCCCAATCAATTGGAGAAATTGTTTTATCACCCTCAGATCCTAGTAATAACATCGTACTACCAACTTTAATTTCATCAGAACCTGTAATATCCACCATCATTTGATCCATAGTTATCGATCCTACTTGGGGATAAAGTTTATTATGGTGGATAGCGTTTATCTTGCCTGAAAGACTTCTTGGGACTCCATCTGCATAACCAATACTTAATACAGCCAACTTAGTTTTTCTACTACTTACAAATTTTCCTCCATAACTTACACTTACCCCTTCATCAATAATTCTTATAAAAGCTACTTTAACCTTCAAAAATAAAGCTGGTTTAAGACATAAACTTTTATCTATTTTTGCTAGAGGATTGTATCCATACATAGAAAGGCCAACTCGTACCATATGGAAATGAAAATCTTTATTGAGAAGCATGCCTGCAGAATTTGCCAAATGAATCTTAATTCTCTTATTTTTATCAAGATTAATTTGCTTTAATAATTTCTGAAACTTCTGCCTTTGTAATTGTGTAATGCTTTTAGGATCTAATGAGTTAAGTTCATCTGCAGATGATAAATGACTATAAAGTCCTTCTATAGAAATGTTTTCAAAAGATTTTATTTTTTCAAATTGTTGAGCAAATTTATTATATTCAAATCCTAATCTTGACATTCCAGTATCAATCTTAAGATGTAAAGAAAATTTTAACCCAAAGTGCTTCCCGACATTATTACAAATTAAACACTCTCTTATACTACTAATGGTAGGCATAAGATCATTCTTGAAAGACATTATTAAATCCTTTTTTGTATATAAATTTCCGAGAATAAGAATTGGTTTTTTTACTCCAACAGAACGAAGCTTTAACCCCTCTTGTAAAGTAGCTACTCCTAACTGCGAAGCTCCACCTTTAATAGCATATTCAGAAACCACTTTGGCATCATGTCCATAACCATCAGCTTTAACTACTGCCATAAATTGACAATTTTTACTTAATTTTGATCTTAACTGCCTGACATTTGACTCTAGTGCTTTACCTCTAACTTCAATCCAAGCTCTTTGTTTTGGATCAATATTATGTCCAAATGTTGGATAACTACCAAAATTAAATTCATGATTTGCTTGCCGAATTTGCATTAACTTTGCACAATTAAATGCGCTTATTGAAATATACAGTTAGCATGACATGTAAAGTACATTTTGGCATGAGCCAGACTCTAGTTTTAAATGCTTCTTATGAACCTTTAAACATCACTTCTTGGCGAAGGGCTGTTATCTTAATGATCAAAGGTAAAGCAGAAAGCTTAGAGGAAGATAAATCTTATTCAATTCATTGCGGCAAAAAATTACCAACAGTCATAAGACTTCGTTATTATGTAAAGATTCCATTTAGGGAAGTTTCTCTAACTAGAAAAAATATTCTTCTAAGAGATAATAATTGTTGCCAATACTGTAACTACAGAGGAAGCGATTTATCAATAGATCATGTTTTACCGAGAAGCAGAGGTGGAACTGATAACTGGGAAAATGTCACGACAGCATGTCTTAGATGCAATGTAGCAAAAGGTAACCGAACCCCTGAAGAAGCGAATATGCCTTTAAAACGCAAGCCTTATCGTCCACTGAGTAATCTCAACTTTGAGGCTACAAGACAAATCGACTCTGGCAGGCATAAAGAATGGAGTAAATACGTAATAGGAATTTCAATCTAATAAAAATAAAATCTTAATTTACTTCGTTATTAAAATCTTCCATCATTCTTTTTTGTTCTTGCGCTATGCATGCATCAATCACTTCATCCAATTGACCAGCAAGAATTGGCTCTAGTGAAAAATTGGAACCTAATCTATGATCAGTTGTCCTGTTATCTTTAAAATTATAAGTTCTAATTTTTTCACTCCTATCACCTGTGCCAACCTGGGAAAGCCTTTGAGATCTCTCTTTTGCATTAGCCTCTTTTAATTGAATTTCATATAATTTAGCTCTTAAAATTTCCATTGCTCGTTCGCGATTTTGCAATTGTGATCTCTCTTGAGTACAAAAAACTCTTATTCCTGTAGGTTTGTGGAGAAGATCAATAGCTGTCTCTACCTTATTAACATTTTGTCCCCCTGCACCTCCTGATCTTGCTGTGCCAACCTCTAGATCAGTTGGATCAATCTTAACCTCAACAGGATCAGCCTCAGGCATGACAGCTACTGTAGCAGTAGAAGTGTGAACTCTACCTTGAGATTCAGTAGCTGGAACTCTTTGGACTCTATGTACACCAGCCTCAAATTTAAGTTGACTATATACAGAATCTCCCTTAACGGAGATAACTAACTCCTTAAATCCTCCCATATCTGACTCGGAAGCACTAACAGGTTTAACTGACCATCCAATTTTTTGTCCATATCTTTCATACATTCTTGCTAAATCACCCGCCCAAATACAAGCCTCATTACCTCCAGCACCGGCTCTTATTTCTAACATTACACTTCTTTCATCTCTTGGATCTTTAGGCAATAAGGCGATTGTGGTTTTTTGGATCAGTTCATTCTTACATTCCTCTAGATTTATTAACTCCTCATTTATCAAAGATTCCATTTCTTTATCATTTCTATTATCTTTTAGTAGATTTTTTGAATCTTCGATTTCTTTGGCAGTATCAAGCAACTTATTAAAATCAATCACCAAAGGTTCCAATTTTGACCTTTCTCTTGCTATTGATTCTAATTTTTTTGGATCATTAGCAATATCAGGATCTGCAAGCTGCACTTCCAAATTTTCAAAACTTTCTGAAGCAGTTTTCAACCTTGCAATTAGTGTTGTGTATTCCAATTGAAATTGTGCTTAATTTTTGAAAATTCTATTTTTTAGAATCTTTTTCTTCTTTTTGATCTTTTGATGTGGCTGAATTAGCTGAACCCATTCCATATTTTTTCATAAACCTATCAACCCTACCTTCTGTATCAAGAATCTTTTGAGTTCCAGTGAAGAAAGGATGATTACCACTCCATACATCAACATGTAATTCAGGCTGCGTGGAGCCAGTCGTCATTACAACTTCTCCATTACAAATAACTTTTGCATCTGGATACCATTTTGGGTGTATTTCTGATTTTGGCATGATTTAAATTCCTTTAACGTTTAGAGAATTGAGGAGCTTTTCTTGCTTTTTTAAGACCATATTTTCTTCTTTCCTTAGCTCTAGGATCTCTACTGAGATGGCCTTCAGTTTTTAGCGGTTTCCTATTGTCAGGAGATAATTCGCAAAGTGCTCTTGCTGCTCCTTGCTTGATAGCATCTGCTTGACCAGTCAATCCACCACCAAAAACATTTACCAGAATATCATAAGAATTTTCAAGGCCTAATGTTTGCAAAGGTGCTTTTATTGAATTTAAGTGCAGAGGATTAAAGTTTAAGTAATCATCTCCAGAGCGACCATTAATTTTTATTAGTCCATTTCCTGGAATCAAGCGAACTCTAGCTACTGAAGTTTTTCTTCTTCCAGTTCCCCAATACACAGCTTTGTTTTTTATTTGACTATTCATTTTGATAAATTAACTATTTAATAATACAGGATTCTGAGCAGCATGAGGATGATCAGCACCTTTATAAACTTTTAGTTTTTTAAATTGCTGTCTTCCTAAAGAGTTATGTGGCAGCATACCCTTAACAGCTTGCTCGATGATTCTTTCAGGAATTCTTTCTTGTAGAGACTCAAATTTTTCAATTTTCATTCCTCCTGGTCTCCCAGAATGTCTCCTATACAACTTTTGTGATGCTTTTTTACCTGTTACCTCAACTTTTTCGGCATTTACGACAATGACAAAATCTCCAGTATCTAGATGAGGTGTAAAAGTTGGTTTATTCTTACCTCTCAATACAGTTGCAATTTCTGTAGCAAGTCTCCCTAGTGTCTTATCTTTTGCGTCAACTAAAAACCAATTTCTTTTAATGGTTTCTAAAGATGGAGTAATTGTTTTATTCATTTACCAAATTTATGCAAATAAATTTAAAGTTAGTCCTAAATTCTACCTTATTGGAGGAATATTAAACAACAGTTTTGAATGATTTAAACAAAAAAATTCGCTTAATTAAACTTTATTAAGAAAAACCCTTAATTAAAAATACAGGGAAAAAATCATTGTTATTAATCTTTTTAAAAACATTTTCTTCATAAACAGCATTTACAAAACATAACCCCTTAGCTGGAGCAGATTCTTTAACATCATTTTTCTTTTTGTTTACCCATCTATCTGTAAAAATTTCTGGCGATATTTTTTTTTCTCCAACTAAAACTAGTTGTCCAATAATTAAACGGACCATTCCATATAGAAAACCAGTAGCTTTAATATCAACTAAAATCAAATCTTCTACTCTTTTAATATCTATATTTTTTATTTTTGTAATAGAGTTTGATCTATTACTACCACTTTTCTGAAAAGCAAAAAAATCATGTTCTCCTTCCATTGTTTTTGATGCATTTAACATTAAAACTTCATCTAATACTTTTTGATATCTATGCCATGACCAATTATTGATGAACAAGTTAGGGAATTTACTGTTATTAATGACATATCGATAATGTCTATACATTGCTGAATAGCATGCATGCCAACTATCTTTAACCTCAACTGATTCTAAGATCCTAATTGTTGAGGGTAAAAGACTATTTAAGACATCAGAATAACTATTTCCTGGAATAACACAATCAACATCAAAGTGCACTACTTGGCCTGATGCATGAACCCCAGCATCAGTCCTGCCTGCTGCAAAAGTCTTTACTGTTTGATTTGTAATCTTTAAGAGAGCTCTGTCTAAAATTTCTTGAACAGTTCTTGAATTTTTTTGTTTTTGCCAACCTGAATAATGAGATCCATCATATTGGACTAGTAAAGCTACCCTTTTCAAAAGTTATTTTTTAGTAAAAGCCCTTTATTAACTAACTTAAACAAGCTCAATTATGGCCATCTGAGCGTTATCACCTTTTCTAGATACAGTTCTGACTATGCGTGTATAACCACCATTTCTATCTCCATATCTTTCCTTTGCTTTTTCAAATAATGAATGAACTAATTTTTTATCATAAATATATCCAATAGCCCTTCTCCTAGAAGCCAAGCTTCCCTCTTTGGCGAGTGAAATCATTCTTTCAGCTTCATTTCTTAAAGCTTTTGCCCTAGCTTTTGTTGTTGTTACTCTACCTTCCCTAATTAATTGTGTAGTTAAACCTCTTAGAAGTGCTTTCCTCTGGTCAGCAGGTTTACTTAATAGTGGAATTCTAAGTTGGTGTCTCATAATCTTAAAAATGGTTAAACAGATGTTCTGCTTTGTGGAATAGAAATACCTATGCGCTCAAGAGCCTCAATAACCTCATCTGCAGATTTAGAGCCAAAGTTCTTAATTTCAAGAAGATCTTCATAGCTGAAGCCCATTAAATCCGAAACTGAGTTAACTTGCGCCCTTTTCAAACAATTATATGCTCTAACGGACAAGTTTAGTTCCTCCAGAGGAATTTGAGCTTCAGGAGATGGTTCAGGTTCTTCAGGAATTTCCTCAACCATTGTGACAGTAGCAAGGGGTTGAAAAAGTTCTATTAACTGATTTGCAGCTTCAGCAATAGCATCATCAGGACTTGTTGAACCATCTGTTACAACTTCCATTTTTAATCTTTCTCTTCCCGTTCCGCCTTCTGCTACAGCAGTTTCATCGATCGTAAAATTCACTCTCTTCACTGGCATAAATACAGCATCTATTTGAAGTAAATCAATAGCAGTTGTCTCTTCACTCTTACGGTCAACGGGTCTATATCCAATTCCTCTTTCAACATGGATTTCCAACTCTAAGTTATGACCCTCCTGAATAGTCGCGATAGGTTTTTCGCCATCAACAATTTCAACTTGAGAGGAGAATTGGATGTCATTCGCCTTCACCTCCATTGGACCACTTGCTACTAACCTGCCGATTTCGAGCTCTGGATTAGAACTATTTATTGATAGTTGCTTGCAATTAAGAAGAATATCTAAAACGTCTTCTCTAACTCCAGGAATAGTGGCATATTCATGATTAATTCCTGCTATTCTTACTGCAGTAACTGCACTCCCTTCAAGTCCTCCCATAAGGACTCTTCTAAGGGAATTACCCAAAGTTGTAGCTTGTCCCCTTTCTAGAGGGCCAATTAAAAAAGTTGCTGTTTGGGAGCGATCATCTGATATTTGATGGTCGATTCTGTCAATCTGGTATTGCAACACGGAAAATAATGAGGTTAAGAGTTTTTTTTGGGGGGGGGGGGTGAGAATGGTTAAGGCCTAAACGCGTCTCCGCTTAGGTCTTCTACATCCATTATGAGGTAATGGAGTTACATCTCTTATTAGAGTTATTTCTAATCCGGCCACTTGTAAAGCTCTTATGGCCGTTTCCCTACCTGCGCCAGGCCCTCTAACTAGTACTTCTATTTGTCTCATACCTTGATCAAGTGCTCTTCTAGCTGCAGCTTCAGCAGCTGTTTGAGCAGCAAATGGCGTACCTTTCCGAGCGCCTTTAAATCCACTTGCGCCTGCAGAAGACCAAGAAATTACATGACCAGAGGTGTCAGTAATTGAGACGATAGTATTATTAAATGTGCTTTGGATATGTACCACACCATTGGGTACATTACGTTTAGATTTTTTTGAACCTGTTTTTTTTACTGGAGCTGCCATGATGTTTTAATTTAATACTTCAATTTGTAAATAGATTTAGTTATTTATTTTTTTCTTCCAGCAACTGTTTTCCTAGAACCCCGTCTTGTTCTTGCATTGGTTCTAGTTCTTTGACCTCTTACTGGAAGACTCATTCTATGTCTTCTTCCTCTTACACACCCTATATCTTGTAGACGTTTTAAAGCCATTCCCTCTTTTCTTCTCAAATCCCCTTCTAAAGTGAATTCTTCTGTAGCACCTCTGAGCTTTTGAACATCAGAATCTAAAAGGTCTTTGACACGAGTATCAGGGTTTACACCCGCATTAGCAAGAATTAGCTTTGATCTCGTTAAACCAATTCCATAGACGTATGTAAGTGCAATTTCAACTCGCTTTTCGCGAGGTATGTCAATTCCTGCAATCCTGGCCACGTGTTTTGAATAAGTAAAAGTTTGAATTTAAGGGTTTAAATTTAACCCTGACGCTGTTTATTTCGAGGTCTTTTCTTGTTAATAACATAGATTTTACCTCTTCTCCTCACGATCTGATCGTCAGGACTAATTTTTTTGACTGAAGATCTGACCTTCATAGGGGTTTAACAAATAAAACGTTAATACTATATTCTACATCATCATCAAGCCATTTTTTGTTTGATATCAGAGGAAATGGTTTTTAAATCTCTATCAGCATTAATATATTCTAACAATGAGAGATCCTTAAAATATTGAATTAATGGTTCTGTAGTTTTTTTATAAATGTCAACTCTTTTTCTAATTGTCTCTTCCTTATCATCTTTTCTCCCTCTTAAAAGCAAACGCTTAATAAGTACTTCTTCTGGAATATCTAAATAAAAAACTAATTCCAAAGGTTGATTTATTTCATTCAAGACTTCATTCAATGAATTTGCTTGAGATAAATTTCTTGGGTAACCATCTAGAATCCAACCTTTATTATCCCTGACTAAATTTTGTCTTACTATCTTTAAAACGAGTTCGTCACTAACAAGTTCACCTCGATTCATAATATCCTTGACCTGAATACCAAGGGTAGTATTCATTTCGATTTCTTTTCTTAATAATTCACCAGTAGAAAGGTGTAAGTAAGAATTAGTTAGACTTAGCAATTCCGCTTGAGTCCCTTTTCCTGCTCCAGGAGCTCCTAAAAATAGTAAATGTTTCTTCATTAATTGTTAATTAGTCCCTCATACCTTTGTGAAATAACATAAGTTTGAATTTGCTTAGCAGTATCTATAGCAACACCCACAAGAATAAGTAATGAAGTTGCTCCTAAACCTTGAAAGGTCTGAACATTTGTAGCTCTTTCTACTGCAGCTGGGATTATAGCTACTGAACCCAGAAATAATCCTCCCAATAAAGTCAACCTATTTTGTATGCCTGATAGGTAGTTTGCTGTATTAGTTCCTGGTCTAACTCCTGGTATCGCTACTCCTCCTTTCTTTAAATTTGAAGCTACATCAACTGGATTGATAGTAAGAGATGCATAAAAATAGGAGAACCCCAAAATTAAGGAAAAGAATGTAAGAGCATATGGCCATGGATTAGAAGATCCGGGATTTAAACTACTTGCTAACTTGATTAAGACTGGATTGCCCGTAACATTTGCAATAGTTATAGGTAAAAAGATTAAAGCAGATGCAAATATGATAGGCATGACTCCACCTGCATTTAATTTCAAAGGTAAATAACTTTGCCTTGTAGGAAGTAGTGTTGAATTTCCTATCTGCCTTTTTGCACTAACAATAGGAATGCGTCTTGCTCCCTCTTGGACAAAAATGATCCCAACAATTGTCAGCAAAAATACTCCAAGTAAAACTGCTATACCTAAAACATCTCCTCTATCGCCAGTTTGAGCTTTCTCAATGGTTGAACTTAGAGCCTTAGGTAAAGTCGAAACAATATTCAAGAAAATTACCAGTGAGGCACCTTGACCTATCCCTTTCTCCGTAATAATTTCACTAAACCACATAACTAACATTGAACCAGTAACTAAGGCAATGGAGGTTTGCAAGACAAATGTAGTTTCACTTATCCCTTGAATAGCATATTGTTTAAGAATTAAAGAGAAAATTATACTTTGCAAAAAACCCCATCCTAATGAAACATATCTTGTTATTTGAGCAATTTTTCTTCTTCCCGCTTCTCCTTCATTTTTTTGTAAATCTTCAAGCACAGGCAATGAAGCTGTGAGAAGCTGAATAATAATTGATGCGTTAATAAAAGGAAGTATACCTAAGGCGAATATTCCTAGGGTTGAAATTCCTCCCCCAGTAAAAATATCTAAAAAACCTATTAATTGACCCCCTTGATCTATAAAACTTTTAAAAGCAACCCTATCAATACCTGGCATTGGGATATAAATACCAAGTCTTACTAAAAGGAGAAGGCCTAAAGTTGTTAAGACTCTACTCCTAAGCTCTTTATTTAAAAATAATTGGGAAAGTATTTCAGAAGCGCTAGGATTTCTACTTTTGTTGACAAACATTTTAAAGCTTACCTAAATTTTTAGTAAATTTATTTATTATTTATAAGCTCACAGGATCCACCTGCGTCCTCAATTTTTTGTTTTGCAACTTTTGTGAATGCATGAGCTTGGACTTTTAACTTTACATTAAGTTTTCCGTTACCAAGGATCTTTAAAGGAAATTTTGGCTTAAAGATCAATCCTTTCTTAACTAGTGAGTCTAAGTTCACAGAATCATTATCTTTGAAATTATTTAATTTTTCTAAATTAATTATGGAAAAATTCTTTTGATTAATTATTTCAAAGTGCTTTAATTTTGGAACTCTTCTATATAAAGGCATTTGGCCACCTTCAAAACCTGGACGTGTGGGTCTACCAGAACGTGACTTTTGTCCTCTCATTCCAAAACCACATGAAGCACCCTGACCGGCTGCAATACCTCTACCCTTTCTTAGTTTTTTCTTTCTCGAGCCAGAGTTTGATTTAAGTGTATTTAATGATGAAGTCATAATTTTCAAGAATAAAGCTGTTCAAGTGAGATCCCTCTCTCCCTTGAGGCAGATTTGTGTGTTCTTAATTGAGATAAAGCCACCATAGCAGCTCTTGCATTATTCAAAGGTGTTTTACTACCCAATCTTTTTGCTAAAACATTTTTTATGCCCGCTAATTCTAAAACTGTTCTTATTGAACCACCAGCAATAACACCTGTACCTGGGGCAGCTGGTCTAATTAGTACATTCGCAGCACCATCTCGACCTTTAGATAAAGTTGGTATTGAATTACTTGGAGTTAGGGGAACTCTAACAAGATTCTTTTTACCATCTGAAACTCCCTTTCTCACAGCACCAATCACATCTCCAGCTTTACCAACTCCAACTCCAACTTGTCCTTTCTCATTACCTACAACAACAATTGCTCTAAAACTCATTTTTTTTCCACCCTTAACAGTTTTAGATACGCGACTTATTTGCACAACTCTTTCTTGCCAATCAGAATCTCTCTCTAGATTTTTCGAATCACCTCTTCTATTTCTCTTTCGGTCGTTATTACGATTATTCTTTTTTTGTTCCACAGGCATAGCTGCAGGAACGCTATCTTTATTGGATTGGATTTCTTGTTTTGTTGAAGTGTCAGTCATAGTAAAAATTAAAAGTTAGAATTCTAGGCCAGCTTCACGAGCAGCGTCAGCAAGTGCTTTAACTCTACCGTGGTATAAATTACCTCCACGGTCAAAAATGACTTGCTTAATACCTTTTTTTATTGCTCTCTTTGCTAATAATTCTCCAACAATGGAAGAAGAATTACAATCAGAAGGTAATTTCTCAGATTTTTCTCTTAATTCTTTATCAACACTTGAAGCTGAGCAAATAGTTTTTTGAGAGCTATCATCTATAACCTGGGCATAAATATGGTTATTAGAGCGAAAAACAGACAATCTTGGACGAGTTGCATCTCCAATTAAGAATCTCCTTAATCTTCTATGTCTTTTTTGAGTTTTTAATTTCCTAGAAAGTTTGGTCATTTTTTTTTAATTGGAATTATTTTTTGCCAGATTTACCAGCTTTTCTGAGAATTCTCTCATCATGATATTTAATTCCTTTACCTTTGTATGGCTCTGGAGGTCTAATTGATCTGATTTTTGCTGCTTCATTGCCAACAATTTCCTTATCAATTCCAGATACGGTAACGTTTGTATTACTCTCAACTTTGTATGTTATACCATCAGGGGGTATCATTTCTACAGGATGACTATATCCTGCACTAACAACAAGATTTTTACCTTTTACTTGTGCTCTGGATCCAACGCCTACAATTTCCAGTTTTTTTGAAAAACCTTGACTAACACCTTCAACCATATTTGCAATTAAGGCTCTACATAACCCATGTCTTTGCCTTGAAAATATTTTAGTGGTAGTAGGAATTACGACAACAGTATTATCTTTTTGATCAAAACTAACTCCCTCAGGCATCTGACGTTTTAACTCACCCTTAGGGCCTTTAACTGTAACTGTTAATCCATCAAAATCAACAGTTACCTTATCTGGTATTAGTACTGGTGTTTTTCCAAGTCTTGACATGATTAATCCTCCTTAATAAACATAGCAAAGTACTTCACCACCAATACCTTGCTTCCTAGCATCACGATCACTCATGACACCTTTAGAAGTCGATATGATAGCAACTCCGAGACCTCCAAGAACTTTTGGTAAACCTCTAGTATTTTTATAAATTCTCAAACCAGGTTTACTAACTCTTTGCATTGATCGAATAGTAGGGAATTTGTTTTTACCACTATATTTCAGACCAAGTATTATTTGTGATTTATAGCCTTCACCTTCCTCATTAATATCAGAAATGAACCCCTCTTTTTGAAGCACTTTAGCTATACTTAGGGACATTTTTGAACCTGGGATTGTTGTGGTTGTATGCTTTTTTTGACTCGCATTTCTAATTCGAGTTAGCATATCTGAAATAGGATCGTGATTTGACATAGTTTTAATTTAATTCTTACTAAAAGGCATTCCTAACTCCTGCAAAAGAGCTTTACCTTCTTGATCTGATTTTGCACTAGTGACAATAGTTATATCCATACCTCTTATTGAATCTATTTTATCAAAAGAGATTTCAGGAAAAATCAATTGCTCTTTCACACCAAGGGTGTAATTCCCTCTCCCATCAAAACTTTTTGGATTAACTCCTCTAAAGTCTCTTATTCTTGGTAAAGCTAGATTTATAAATCTCTCCAAAAAGGAATACATCCTGTCTCCTCTCAAAGTTACAGTACAACCAATCGGCATGCCCTCACGAATTTTAAAGCCCGCGATAGCTTTTTTAGCCCTAGTTACTAAGGCCTTTTGTCCTGTAATTGTTGCCATTTCGTTTAAAGAGGCTTCTAGGGCTTTCGAATTTGAAGCTGCCTCACCAAGACCTCTGTTAACATTGACTTTGACAACTTTAGGTACTTGATGAATATTTTTAAGACCAAGGTCTTTTAAAAGTTTTGGTCTAATTGATTCTTTGTAGCGATTTTTTAGAGTCATAATTTTTTGGTAATTCTGGTCTTTGTCAGAATTGATAAATTAGAAAAAGTTGAAATCTGGTTTTTGATGAAAAATTAATCAATTACTTCACCAGTTTTCTTCAATCTTCTTTTCTTAATCCCCTCTTTATCAATAAAGTATTCAATCTTACTTGTAAGATTTTTATCCTTTGAAAAGAACATTACATTTGATGCATGTAAAGATGCTTCTTCTGTAAGTATTCTTCCAGTTTCTCCTTCCTGATTTGGTTTTACGTGTTTAGTCCTAAGGTTAATTCCCTTAACTACTACTCTATTTTCAAGAGGCATGGTTTTTAAAACCTCACCAGTTTTCCCTTTATCCTTGCCGTTAATTACTTTCACCAAATCTCCAGTTTTAATTCTCATTTTTATTCTCTGGAAGTTTTTCTTTTGTTTTAATGAATCCAACATTTAAATTACCTCCGGAGCAAGAGAAACAATCTTTGTATAATTTTTATCCCGCAATTCTCTAGCTACAGGACCAAAGACTCTAGTACCTTTTGGATTCTTGTCTTCATTAATCAATACTGCAGCATTGTCATCAAATCTTATTGAATTACCAGTATTTCTTCTTAAGGTTGCTTTAGTTCTGACGATAACAGCTTTAACAACTTCAGATTTCTTAACTCCCATGTTAGGAAGAGCATCTTTTACAGTAGCTACGATTACATCCCCAACATGTGCATACCTTCTATTAGAACCTAAAACTCTAATACATTGAAGTCTTTTCGCTCCGCTGTTATCGGCAACAGTTAAATAAGTTTCTTGTTGAATCATTTTTTAACCTCAATATCCTGACTTGTTTTATTGAGAATCTCTTCTATTGCCCATCTTTTATGAGCACTAAGCGGTCTAGTTTCTCTAATTTTAACTCGATCACCTAAAACACATGTATTTTCGGGATCATGCGCCTTGTATCGTGTAGTTCTACTTACAATTTTTTTATAAGTGGGATGTGGATATCTGTTAATAACAGCAACAACAACTGTTTTGTCCATTTTGTCGCTGACAACAGTACCAATTCTTTCTTTAAGTGCCATAACTAGTAATTAAGCAGAAGTAGTTTTAGAAGCAGATTGACTCTTACTAAGAGTTAGTAATTGCGCAACTTGTTTCTTGATGATTTTAAATTTATGAGTTTCATTGAGCTGTCTCGTAGCTTGCTTGAATCTCAAGTCAAAAAGATCTTTTCGTAATTGGTTAATCTTTTCAGTAATTTGATCAGAATTTAATTTTTTAAATTCTTTAAAAGACTCTGAGTTTTTCATTTTTTAACCTCCTCTTGAGATTTTTTACTATTTTCTTGGGAGGAATCATCTAGATTTTTATCAATGGAGATAAATTTAGTTTTTACAGGAAGTTTGTATTGAGCCAGACGCATAGCTTCCTTTGCAATTTCCTCAGTGATATCCTCACCACCCATTTCAAAAAGTATTCTTCCAGGTTTTACAACTGCGACCCAAAACTCTGGATTACCTTTACCAGAACCCATTCTAGTTTCGGCAGGTCTCATTGTTACAGGTTTATCAGGAAATATTCTTATCCAAATTTGACCACCACGTTTGATATATCTTGTCATAGCTCTTCTACTTGCTTCAATCTGACGTGCAGTTACCCAGCCACAGTCTTGAGCTTGGAGAGCAAATTCACCGAATGCAATGGTATTACCTTTTGAGGCTACCCCTCTCATTCTGCCTCTATGTTGTTTACGGAATTTAGTACGTTTTGGACTAAGCATTTTTATACCTCCTATGTATTCTCATTTGAACGATCCTCAAATTGCTGAGGTCTTCTACTAGCTTTCCTCTTAGGGCTCACACCCACAGGGATAGTTTGTTCTTCTTTAGGGAGAACTTCACCTTTGAAAACCCAAACTTTAATACCTAGAACACCGTAAGTTGTATTAGCTTCACGTGTTGCATAGTCAATTTCAGCTCTCAAAGTATGTAGTGGTACTCTACCTTCTCTAGTCCATTCAGTTCTAGCTATTTCAGCACCATTCAACCTTCCACCTACTTGAATTTTAAGACCTAAGACTCCAGCTCTTTGAGCCCTTTGTAGGGCCATCCTTATAGTTCTTCTAAAGGCAACTCTTTTTTCTAGTTGTTGCGCAATATATTCAGCTAGTAAAAAAGCATCGGCATCTACGCGTTCAACTTCGACAACGTTTATTCTGACTTGCCTTGTTCTATCCCCTATAGTTTTTTGAATGCCAGATCTTAATTCTTCAATACCACTTCCTTGTCTTCCAACTATAACTCCTGGTCTTGCTGTTTTTAATTCAAGTTCCAGTTGGTCAGCTTTTCTAGCTATTAAAACATCACTAATTCCCGCTGCTCCATATTTTTTTTGGATGAAAGTACGAATTTTAAAATCTTCTTGGAGAAGAATTGGATATGTTTTAGAAGTAGCAAACCACTTAGAGCGATGCTCTTGTGTAATTCCTAATCTCAGTCCAGAAGGATGTATTTTATGTCCCATTAGTTTTGTACCTCCGCATTAGTTTGGGTAGGAGCAGATTCTACAGAAATACTGATGTGGCAAGTCTGTTTTTTAATTGAAAAAGCTCGACCTTGAGCTCTGGGCCTATACCTTTTCATTACAGGACCACTATTAGCCCATGCAGATGAAATCACTAAGGTAGATGGATCCATTCCAAGGTTATGTTCTGCATTGGCAACCGCAGATCTTAGAACTTTAGTAATAGGGTCTGTAGATCTGTAAGGCATAAATTCCAACATAATCAATGCATCTCTATAAGACCTACCACGTATCTGATCCAAAACTCTTCTCACTTTTGAGGCTGATCCGCGAACATAATTCCCATGTGCAACGGCTGTTTTTTGTGTTTCAGGTGTTTTTGTCATGATTTTGCTCCTTTCTTATCTCTTATATGACCTCGGTAAGTGCGTGTAGGAGCAAATTCACCGAGTTTATGACCAATCATTTGTTCAGTAATAAATACTGGAATGTGAGTCTTGCCATTATGTACAGCGATTGTGTGACCGATCATTAAAGGTAAAATCGTAGAGGATCTCGACCAAGTTTTGATAACAGACTTGTCATTATCAGTATTTTGTTTTTCTACCTTCTTGAGCAAGCTATCTGCTATAAAAGGTCCTTTTTTTAGTGAACGTCCCATGATTATGTAATAGAAATTGAAATAATAGATGAAGTATTCAAGAGTCTCTTCCTCCTCTACTCCTCTTAGAAACACGACGACGTCTTCGAACTACTAATTTATTACTTGGTTTGTTCTTTTTACGTGTCTTTAATCCAAGAGCTGGTTTACCCCATGGAGTAACTGGACCTGCTCTACCAATTGGTGCTTTTCCCTCTCCTCCTCCATGTGGATGATCACATGGGTTCATTACACTACCTCTTACTTGAGGCCTTCTTCCAAGCCATCTTCTTCTTCCTGCTTTACCTAAGCTAGTATTTCTTATTTCAGAATTACCAACTTCTCCAAGAGTTGCATAGCATTCTTTTCTTACAAGTCTTACCTCGGTAGATGGCAGTTTTAAAGCAACATAATCTCCCTCTTTTGCCATAACTTGAGCACTAGCTCCTGCGGATCTAACCATCTGAGCACCCCTACCTGCATATAATTCAACACAATGAACACTAGATCCTAATGGCATAATAGAAAGTGGCATTGCATTTCCATCTTCAATTGGAACACTTTCTCCAGATATGACATTTTGTCCGACTTTTACTCCTGCTGGAGCGATAATATATCTTTTTTCCCCATCTTCGTAGAATAAAAGTGCTAGCCTTGCATTTCTATGAGGATCGTAGTGTATAGCAGCAACTTTAGCGTTAATGTTTCTTTTATCTCTTCTAAAGTCGACTAATCTATATTGCCTTTTGTGACCACCTCCACGATGACGACAAGTGATAACTCCACGATTATTCCTGCCTTTAACTCTATGTTTTGAAACTATTAGTGATCTTTCAGGTTTTGTACTTGTTATTTCACTAAAGTCAGTAACTACTCTCTGCCTAGTGCCTGGTGTATAAGGTTTAAATTTACGGATTGCCATGATTAAAACTCCTTAAGATTCTGGAAATAGTTGGATTTTGTCTCCTTCAGCAAGACGTACAATTGCCTTCTTGACCTGAGAACGTTTACCGGAAAATTTCCCGACTCTTCTTGTTCTCCTTGGAGGATTCATAGTGTTAACTCCTATGACTTTAACACTGAACAAGGCTTCAATAGCTGCCTTTATTTGTGGTTTTGCCGCTCTATGATCTACTTCAAAAGTATATTGGTTAAGATCTATTGCATTTGTAGCTTTCTCAGTAATAACTGGCTTTCGTATTACATCGGCTAAACGAGAATCGAATAATTTACTCATGATGCATAAACCTCCTGAATTTTATCTATCGCTGATTGACCTATTACCAATTTATTGGCATTGAGAATATCAAATACATTTAATTGATCCGCGGCGATTAATTTTACTTTTTCAATATTATTGATGGATTTTTTTATAACATCGGACGGACTATCAAGAATAACCAAAACTTTTTCAGTTTTTTGTATGCCTAATCGAGCAAGACCATTGATGATGTCACTTGTTTTAGGCTGCTTTAGAGTAGATCCAAAATCTTCAACAGCCTTCATATCAGATACTCTGGACATAAGTGCTGTTCTAAGAGCTAATCTACGTTCCTTACGATTCATATCAAGATTATAAGAACGTGGCTTCGGTCCAAAAATAATTCCACCACCAGGTCTTAAGGGTGTCCTTATTGATCCTTGACGAGCTCTTCCTGTACCTTTCTGTTTATATGGCTTTCTACCGCCCCCACGCACTTCAGATCTTGTCAAAGTCGATGCTGTCCCTTGTCTTTTATTTGCTAGCTGCCTAAGGATTGCTCTATGGATTAAGTCTGACGAAGAAGTTTCTTTAGCAACTGCTAAATCAAGAGTAACTTTGCCGGATTTTTTACCATCCCACTTAAGAGTTTCAAGTGTTGTCATGATTTTTCACCTCCTTTTTTGCCTACAACATTGTTTGGCTTAATGTTGACAATTGAGCCGGGCTTACCTGGGACTGAACCCTTTACTACAAGCAAATTTTTCTGATCATCAATTTTTAGAACTAACAAACCTTTAGTAGTTATCTGTTTTCCTCCATATCTTCCTGCCATTCTTTTTCCAGGATAAATTCTGCCTGGAGTTGTTCCTGCTCCTGTAGATCCAGGTGCTCTATGATTTTTTGAACCATGACTCATAGGACCTCTGCTAAAACCATGTCTTTTCTGGTAACCAGCAAAACCTCTACCCATAGATTTACCACTGATATCAACTTTTTGACCAACCTCAAAGTTTTTTACAGTTATTTTATTTCCGATTTCATAAGATGAAGTTTCTTCAACCCTATATTCTTTCAAATGCTTTAAAAGTTTTTCTCCTGATTTCAACAAATGTCCCTTTTCAGGTTTACTTATATGCTTCTCTTTGGACAAGCCATAACCTAACTGAACGGCAGTATAACCATCCAAAGCTGTTGTTTTCAATTGAGTGACACGGCAAGGACCAGCCTCAATAAGAGTAACTGGTACCGAATTACCTTTGTCGTCGAAAAGTTGGGACATGCCCAATTTCTTTCCTAAAATTCCTATAGACATAAGACTAAATTAGGCTAGCTTGTAATGATTTTTCAACTATCTAAACCCTTCAGTTTTTAAGGTGAAGTTAATAAAAAAACAATTAATAATAAGGTTGAGACTTATCTGAAAATACAGATAGTTTCTCCTGGGATAAACCCCCCTGAATTTTTTAACGAAACGCTAAAAAATGTGAAATTTTGCAGAGGCTCGGCTAGCTTGCGAGCTTAAAAATTCACTGAGTTACAATTGTACATCATCAAGTACCATAAAATAAAATAAGATATAAATAAAGGAAATTTTTATGCCATTACTTCTCACAGGGAAAAAGTTTCATTACGATTTAAAAACTAACAAATGTCTTGCAATCTTTGCTCCTCTTGAAGGTGGATATGAAACTCGTCTTTTAAGGAGAATGAGGGCCAAAGGCTTTAAAACTTTTATAACCTCAGCAAGAGGGCTTGGAGATCCAGAAGTCTTCTTGCTCAAATTGCATGGCGTTAGACCACCTCACCTTGGTCATCAAAGCGTAGGAAGAAATGGAGCTCTCGGGGAAGTTCAACAAGTAATACCACAAGCTTCTGAGTTATTTAATGAAAATGATAAAAATAAATTACTTTGGTTATTAGAAGGTCAAGTATTGTCTCAATCTGAACTAGAGAGCTTAATAGAGATTTGCACTAATGATAATAAACTAACTATGGTTGTTGAAATGGGGGGTTCAAGAAAACTTGAATGGAAGCCATTAAGTAATTATATTTTGGATGAATTTGAAAGTTAAATTGTTTGATTAAAACCAAGAATAAAAAAGATAAATGGATTAAGTTGATTTGTGGTGCCAGTAATGAAGATATTGTTGCTATCGAAGATTTATGTGCAATTTATACTGCTGCTGGTGTCGACTACATAGATGTTGCCGCAGAAGAATCTATAGTTAATGCAGCAAAAAAAGGAATCGAGTGGGCGAAAAAAGTCTTTAAAAACTCCCCTGGATTAATGATAAGTATTAGTGATGGTAATGATATCCACTTTCGTAAAGCAAAATTTGATCCATTAAAATGTCCATCTCATTGTCCAAGACCATGCGAAAAAGTATGCCCCACCTTTGCAATTGATAATTTCGGAATTAAAGAGAGTAAATGTTATGGATGTGGAAGATGTTTAAATAGTTGCCCTCTAAATCTAATTAGTGAATATGAATATAATTTGTCAAAAAATGATTTAGCATCAACACTTCAAAAAACAAGGCCTAATGCAGTAGAAATTCATACAGAAATCAATCGCCTAGATTCTTTTACAAAAGTTGTAAGTATCCTTAAAAGTTCTGGAATGAAATTAGACAAGATATCTATTAGTTGTGGATTAAATCAATCTTTCAAAAAAGCCCAAGAGCCCGAAGATCTTTTGAAAGCTCTTTGGAAAAGATATGAAATTCTGAATGAGCTAGATATTCCCCTTATTTGGCAACTAGATGGAAGGCCAATGTCTGGAGATCTTGCTCCTACAACAAGTAGAGATGCTGTTAAGTTGTTTGAAAAAATCGGTTCAGATCTTCCACCAGGATTAATTCAATTAGCAGGAGGAACAAATGAAAAAACTCATGAATTATTGAGTTCAAACAATCTCCCAGATGGAATAGCATTTGGAAGTGCTGCAAGAAAAATTATGCAGCCCATTATTGAATTTGCTCACAAAAATAACAAAAAACTCTATGAGTATCCTGAAATAATGGGTTTGGCGATCAAAAAAGCTCAGAAATTTCTAGAGCCATGGAAATCGAGCTCATTCAAATAATATTTTTATTTTTCAAAACTAGCGCCATGTTTATAAAAAATTTGTATTTTTTGGATAGAAAAAAATCTTTTCATGTATTAAAATGGAAATTCAATGGGCCGTCGCCAAGTGGTAAGGCATCGGGTTTTGGTCTCGACATTCCTAGGTTCGAATCCTAGCGGCCCAGTTCTAATATTCAATTGGTGTCTTCTCAAAAAATTTTTCTATTTGATTTTGATGGAGTAATAGTTGATGGAATGCAAGAATATTGGCATAGCTCCTTGCTAGCCTGTGAAAGATATTTAAATTCACCCAACATCACTATTGATCAAAAACTTTATCAAGGAGTACCAAATTCTTTCAAAGAAATTAGGCCTTGGGTTAAATATGGTTGGGAAATGATTCTAATTGTTCACGAAATTATAAAAACAGAAAATCCATTAAAAAGTGATAATAAAGATGATTTCATTAATAATTATCATCAAAATTGCCAGAGGATATTAAATGAAAATTCCTGGTTAGCAGAAGATATACAAAAAATGTTAGATAAGTCTCGTAAGTACCAAATTGATAAAGATTATAAATCGTGGGTAAATTTACATAAACCTTTTTTTGAAATTATAAATTTCATGAAAGAATTAAACAAAAGAGGAATAAAAACTGGAGTTATAACAACTAAAGGTAAAATATTTGCAGAAAAAATTCTTAAACAATTAAATATTTTTCCAGAATTTATTTTTGGTTATGAATCAGGAACAAAAATCAAAATAGCTGAAAAACTTACACAAACTTATGAAATTTTAGGATTTATAGAAGATAGAAAAAAAACTCTAATCGATATTAAACAAAATTCAGAAACTTCTCACATTCCATGCTTCCTAGCTGATTGGGGATATTTGAAAGAATCAGATAAAAATAAGTTAAGTAATGAAATCAAATTATTAAAATTAGGAAACCTTGGAGAATTAGTTGCAATTTAAAGATAATCAGCTAGAGTACAGATGTACTATAGTTTGTATTTATGAAGTTTGGTTTAAATAAAAATTTCCAAATTTAGAATAATTACAAGAATTTTAACCGATAAATCAAACAATGAGCCTTGAAGAAAAGAAAAAAACTGAATCAAAAGAAAAAGACAAGGCATTAAGTCTTGTCTTAGGTCAAATAGAAAGAAATTTTGGACGAGGTTCAATAATGAGACTTGGTGACGCCTCAAGAATGAAAGTAGAAACAATATCTACTGGAGCGCTCACCTTAGATTTAGCATTAGGAGGGGGCTATCCAAAAGGAAGAGTAGTAGAAGTTTACGGACCAGAAAGTTCAGGAAAAACTACATTAACGCTTCACGCGATTGCGGAAGTCCAAAAAAATGGAGGAGTAGCTGCATTTGTAGATGCTGAGCATGCACTCGATCCAGTTTATGCGGCCTCTTTAGGTGTTGATGTTGAAAATTTGTTAGTTTCACAGCCAGATACTGGTGAAATGGCTCTAGAAATAGTTGACCAACTTATAAGATCGAGTGCGGTAGATCTTGTAGTTGTTGACTCGGTCGCAGCACTAACCCCAAGAGCCGAGATAGAAGGAGAGATGGGAGATCACGTAATTGGAAGCCAAGCAAGGCTAATGAGCCAAGCAATGAGGAAAATAACAGGAAATATTGGCAAGTCTGGATGTACGGTAATATTCCTGAATCAATTACGCCTAAAAATTGGCGTTACATACGGCAATCCGGAAACAACCACAGGAGGTAATGCATTAAAATTTTACGCCTCAGTAAGACTTGATATCAGAAGAATTCAAACTCTTAAAAGAGGTACTGAGGAATATGGCATAAGAGCAAAAGTGAAAGTAGCAAAAAACAAAGTTGCACCACCATTTAGAATTGCAGAATTTGATATTCTCTTTGGGAAAGGTATTAGTACAACAGGATGCTTATTAGATTTAGCAGAAGAGACTAATATCATCATAAGGAGAGGTGCTTGGTATAGTTATGAAGGAGAAAATATTGGGCAAGGAAGAGATAATACAATTATTTGGCTTGATCAAAACTTAGAAATCAGGAATAAAGTAAAATCTATGGTTAAAGAGAAATTAACAGAAGGAACTGAAGTCAGTTCTAATTCAATGAAAGCATTAAATAGTAATCCTGCTAATACAATCGCTGTTAATGATATAAAAACAGTAGCTTAGATTTATAAAGAATCAGCTAAAGTCCACCACCCAGCAGCAGGGCCTATAAATCTCACTACAATCCATAAGATTACTAACCCTCCGATTCCAAACCAACTGGCCTTAATACTTAATTTAATTAGGTTATCTCTTTGATTGACTGTAAAGGGAAGCCATTCAAATAATCTTGGAGACTCATCAATTTTAGTTTTAGTATTATTTTTTTTTGGAGGTAAACCAAGTGTTTTACGTCTTTTTGCTTCTCCCATATTTCTTTAATTATTTACAAAATCATAACCTAATCAAAAGGTAGCATATAGTTAATTTGTTTTGAGGGTTGAATGTTTTGCAAAAGTAATCTTCCCCAGTTTCTTTTATTTGCTCTTCCATCTAGGATTATTAACTTACCTGAATTTCTTCTTAAAGGAGAAATAGATCTTTCAAGTTTAATTCTAGCTTGAGGAAGAAAGAAGTCTCTAAACCAATCTTGAGAAAGCTTCTTTTTATGAGAGACAGTAATTGCATTAATGGGTTCTGACATATTCGGAATCGGAAGTAAAGGAATGATAATTTGTTCTGGAATTTGAATTAAATAAGAATTCATAATCCACCAGTCAAAACTAGAACAAAGGATTTCATTTTTACCTGAGGGAATTGTCTCTAGCAATACTCTCTTCCCGTAAGTAGAAGCTAATTCTGTAGCAAGATTAGTTTTTAAATCAATATCATCAGACAACACTAAAGTTAAACCCTTTCTAAAAAGTATTAACTTTTTACATTTGTCCAAGATTGAATTGGTAAAAAGAGGATTATTAGGAAGCAACTGTTTAGAGGGTATATATAAAGAAATCTTTTTCTCTTCAAAATTACTCTTAAAATTAATAACCAAGTCAATATCTAAACTATGCTTTTTAAAATACATTTGGAAAAAATTATCTTTTCTCAATGCTGATAAAAAAACAAATTTATTATTTGAAAAAAATTCCTTAATGTGAAAAAGTTCATCTATTGGCTGTAAATACAAATTCCAATCTAAATTTGTATCGTTTAACTTTACCCAGCATGCCCAACCTTGAGATAATGCTTTGTTGACGCTTAAAAATTTATCAGAAAAAAAAGAATTTTCATGAAAAAAGTTTGACAAGAAACTAATTTCTTTTTCATCTAAATTGATATAACTATTTCCTAATACCTTTCTCAAGAAGAACTTTTTCTTCAACGAATCATATACTTTTATAAATTTTTGATTGATTAATTCAAATTCTTTAAAATCTTTTGTCCAATCCTTTTTAAGTAAAGAAATCCTAAAATGATTTTTTAAATCCTGTTTTATATTCTCAATTCCTGAATAAACTATTCGATGATTTCTAAGATTACGAGAATTGGGATCATTAAGAAAATTTTGGATAGTTATCAAGTGAACATGATGATTTGCAAAAATAAATTGATCATTTTTCAAAATAAAATTAAAACCTAGATTTTTCAATGAATCAATCTGAAATTGGCTTATAAATTGGATTTTTTCTTTAGATAAAATAAAAGTTGAATCCTCTTCCTTTAAAAATAAAGAAATCAAAATTGGAGTTAACCAATCATAGCTAGAGAAAATTTCTGAATTAATTAGATAAGTAGAATCATTTTCAATACATTTGGAAACTATCCTCCCAAAAGAATATATGTGCTCCCAATTAATACTTTGATCTCTCAAAAAATTTTTCAAATATTGATGACTTAAAATTTCAAGCATTTATAATTAATTTAATTTCAAAAACATGCAAAATTTATGAACCTAATATACAAAAAATTGGTATCAATAAAAGAGGGTCTTGAATTAATTAATTTATGAAAATTGGAATAGTAGGATTAGGATTAATTGGTGGTTCTTTAGGATTAAAACTCCAAAGTCTAAATCATACAATTTATGGAATAGCAAATAATGAATTTAATGAAAAAAAAGCTAAGGATAAAAAACTTGCAAATTTTGTTAGCTGTGATCTGAGCTTATTAAAAAAATGTGAGCTAATAATTTTGGCATTGCCTATCAAAGATTTGATCAGTCCGTCGCAACAATTAGTAGCATCAATACCTCAGGAAACAATACTAACTGATGTAGGGTCTGTAAAAGAACCAATTGTAAATACATGGGAAAATTCACATCCTCTATTTATTGGATCTCATCCAATGGCAGGCACAGAAAAAAAAGGAGTTGATTCAGGTTTTGAAGGTCTTTTTAAAAATGCAAAATGGATTATTACCCCAACACAAAATAGTGATTTAAATTCAGTCAGAACTATTTCCGAGCTCATAAAATCAATGGATTGTGAAATTTGCCAAGCTTCGCCAAAAGAGCATGATGAAGCAGTATCTCTAATTTCTCATTTGCCTATATTTTTAGCTTCTGCCCTCATAGAAACTGCGCAAACAAAAAATAATCAATCTTTATTAGATCTCTCGCAAAAATTAGCTGCTACAGGATTTGCTGACACTTCTAGAGTTGGCGGAGGTAATGAACAACTAGGCCTAGATTTAGCTATTAATAATCAGACTAATGTTTTAAATTCCATAAATAATTTTAAAAATAAGCTGAATATACTGGAATCTCTTATTAAAGAAAAAAATTGGGATTTACTTTCTAAAAAACTTGCGGAAGCAAAAGAAAACAGACAAAATTTTATAAACTAAAATTTTCTATACCTTTGGAAGCTAAAATTTGCCTTGAAACCATTAATGCAGACTGACTAACACCTGCAGTCCCCTCTCCTGGATAAATCGAATCTCCACATAACCATAAACCTTCAAAAGGTGTCCTACTTGATAATCCAAATAAACCAAAAATATCTGGATTTTGACCAAGCCCGCCTACTATTCCATTAGGTCTTTTTGTCCATTTTTCAAAGCCCAATGGAGTTGCTAATTCTCTATGTAGCCATTTTTCAGGATCAATATCAAATTGACTTTCCAATTCAAGGGATATTTTTTTCATGAAACCATTTTTTTTCTTTAAGTAAGTTTGTTTATCTAGATCAAACCAATCTTTAGTTTTGGTAAAGATACTGGCAATTAAAGTAACCTCACCTTTTGGCGCTCTTCCATCACCATCATCACTAATTGATACAAATAACGAACAAAATTCTTTTGAAACAAACTGATAATGATTGGAGAATGTTTTTTTAATATGTTCCTTTTTTAAAGCTGAATAAAAAACTACAGCTCCACTTGGATCAGGCAAATTATTAAGTCGATTTTTATAATTTTTTTTTCTTTCTAAAGGATCTTTCAAATGCTTGAGCAAAGATTGTGGAGGTGCGGTATAAATCACATCTTTTGCTTGATAAATAAATGATTTTTTTTTCGAATTAGCAGATAGTTGCCAACACATATTTACGTCGTCAAAAGTTATAGAATTAACTTCTTGTCCAAAAATTAAATTAACTCCAGTTTTTTTTAATGAACTTTCTAATGATGCACTTAAAGACTGCATAGATTTTTTAAGATGCCACAGACCATGTGGCTGTTGACACATCTGAAGAACAGTAGATCCATATAATGCTGCAGTACTATAAACGTCCTCTTGAGAATAAAGTTTTAGTTGAAGATTTAAGAATTTAATCAAGCGCTCATTCTTAGATAATCCACATATCCGCAATAGATCAAAAATAGTAGATTTAAGTAAGATACCTGTGACAAGGTTTGAAGGTACTAGTGCTTTGAGAAGTTGAGAAAAATCCCAAAAATTACTTATTGGTAATACAGGATTATTATTAGCAAATATCCAATTACTTTCATGTATTAGGGTACAAAGCTTCCAAAATCTTTGACTCCCAGGAAACTGCATTTCTCGTTCAGCAATCCATTTACTTTTTTCATACCAAATAGGTATAGGATTACCACCATCATTTAAATCAACAATGCAAGCAGGGTCTAAAATTGTGGCTTCTGGGGATGGAATATCTAAAAAATCAAAAATTCTAGAATGTATTCCTCCCTTCTCCAAACCAGCAACCTGAGTTGCGCCAACATCGAAAGTATAATTCTTTCTTTTAAAAGTACCGGCACATCCTCCTGCTTGAGTATGAGATTCGATTAAAGTCACTGATAAGCCTTGTTTTGATAAAATCGCTGCAGAAGTTAGTCCTGCTATACCGGCGCCTACAACAATAACTTCAGACTTTTTCATTAAAATGCAAAAATTATCTCCTATTGAAATTAACGAAATTTGTGAAGAATTAGGTGAAACCTATCCAAAAAGTATTGAACAAGTACATGGCGGCGATATTCATAATGCATGGCGAATAGAATTCTCAAACAAAAAGTTATTCCTTAAAAGAAACATTAGAAACAAAAAATTTCTTGAATTTGAAAAATATTGTCTCCAAAATTTGAGAAAATATATTAATCAAGAAAACTTAGTTATTCCTGAAGTTATTGCATATAAAAATATAAAAAATATAGAGATTCTTTTAATTGAATGGATAGATATGCATAACTTTGACCAAAAAAAGCTTGGAAAAGGTTTAGGTGAATTGCACTTGAAATCAGCTGAATCTAACCCTAAAATGTTTGGGTTTCCAGTTGAGGGTTTTATTGGAACAACAGATC
>CACLFQ010000011.1 GCA_902606255.1 uncultured Prochlorococcus sp. | reverse complement strand
TAAATTGGGGAGCATATGCCCAAAATCCAGATTCTCTAGATCAAGTATTTGGAACAGCTGAGGGAGCTGGAACAGCAATCTTTACTTTCTTAGGTGGTCTTCATCCTCAAAGTGAAGCATTATGGCTTACTGATATTGCGCATCACCATATTGCGATTGGAACAGTTTTTGTAATTGCTGGTCATATGTATAGAAATACTTTCGGTATTGGTCATAGCCTCAAAGAAATTACAGAAGCTCATAACACAAGACACCCTAATGATCCTCATAAAGGCAGTTTCGGAATTAATCATGATGGAATATATGAAACTGTAAATAATTCATTACATTTCCAACTTGGACTAGCTCTAGCATCACTTGGCGTAGCAACTTCTCTTGTAGCGCAACATATGGGTGCGCTTCCTTCTTACGCTTTTATTGCCAGGGACTACACTACACAATCCGCTTTATATAGTCATCATCAGTACATAGCAATGTTCTTGATGGTTGGTGCATTTGCACATGGAGCCATTTTCTTTGTAAGAGATTATGATCCCGAATTAAATAAAGATAATGTATTAGCAAGAGTTCTTGGAACAAAGGAAGCTTTGATAAGTCACCTTAGCTGGGTAACAATGTTACTAGGATTCCATACTCTAGGAATTTATGTTCATAACGACGTTGTTGTAGCTTTTGGTAATCCTGAAAAGCAAATTTTAATTGAGCCAGTATTTGCTCAATTCGTTCAAGCTGCTCAGGGTAAGATGATGTACGGCTTTAACGCTTTATTATCTGATCCTACAAGTTCAGCAAGTCTCGCTGCTAATTCATTGCCAGGTAATCATTACTGGATGGATCTTATCAATAGACAAGATGCATTAAGTGCTTTCTTACCTATCGGTCCTGCAGATTTCTTAGTCCACCATGCTATCGCTTTAGGTCTTCATACAACTGCTTTAATCCTTATTAAAGGTGCACTTGATGCTAGAGGAACAAAATTAATTCCTGATAAGAAAGATTTAGGATATGCATTCCCTTGCGATGGCCCCGGACGTGGAGGTACTTGTGATAGTTCATCTTGGGACGCTATGTACTTAGCTATGTTCTGGGCATTAAATTTACTAGCATGGGTAACTTTCTACTGGCATTGGAAACACCTAGCAATATGGCAGGGTAATGTTGCCCAATTTAATGAATCAGGAACTTATCTAATGGGTTGGTTTAGAGATTATCTCTGGTTAAACTCTGCTCAACTTATTAACGGATATAATCCATTCGGAGTAAACTCTTTATCTCCTTGGGCTTGGATGTTCCTATTCGGTCACTTAGTTTGGGCTACTGGTTTTATGTTCCTAATATCATGGCGTGGTTACTGGCAAGAATTAATTGAAACATTAGTTTGGGCTCATCAGCGTACTCCAATAGCTAATCTTGTTGGCTGGAGAGATAAGCCAGTTGCACTTTCAATTGTTCAAGCTAGATTAGTTGGACTGGCACATTTCACGATTGGAAACATTCTTACATTCGGTGCATTTGTTATTGCATCAACTTCAGGTAAGTTTGGTTAAATTTTCCTTCAAATAATTTAAATCACCACAAATGTGGTGATTTTTTTTGTTTCATTTTAATGTTCTAAATTAAGTTAAAATTATATAAATATTATCAAATATAAATGTCAGATATAAAACAATTAATTTCTATTATTATCCCTGTTTTCAACGAAAGTGAAAGTATTGGTTTTTTATTGGATGAAGTTATAAATGTAATGTCGTTTCATAAATTTAATTTTGAATTGATTGTTGTAAATGATGGTTCTAAAGACGATACCCATCAAGTATTAAAACAATTTACTCTCAAAATTAAAGAATTGTCAGTAATTTCCCTTCGCAAAAATTATGGGCAAACTGCAGCAATGTCAGCTGGCTTTGATAATTCTAAAGGCGATATTGTTATTACTTTGGATGGTGATTTACAGAATGATCCAAATGATATTCCTAAATTAATTTCAGAAATTAATAATGGTTATGATTTAATTTGTGGATGGAGGTTTGATAGGAAAGATAAATTAATTAATAGAAAGATACCATCAAAAATAGCGAATAAATTAATAGCTCAAGTAACAGGTTTGAAGTTGCATGACTATGGATGTTCATTAAAAGCTTTTAAGAAAGAAATAATAGATGATATTAAGTTATATGGTGAACTTCACAGGTTTTTGCCCGTTTTAGCAAATATTGAAGGTGCAAGAATCAAAGAAATTAAAGTCAATCATAGAAGCAGGCAATATGGATCTAGTAAATATGGAATCGATAGAACTTTTAGAGTTTTAATGGATTTACTAACTGTTTGGTTTATGACTAAATTTTTAACAAGACCAATGTATGGATTTGGTTTTGTTGGAATTATAAGTATTTTCATTAGCCTTGCAATGAGTTCTTATTTGATAGTTTTAAAAATAATAGGTGAGGATATTGGAAATCGCCCGTTACTAATGTTTGCATTAATATTAGGAATTGCTGGGGTTCAATTATTTAGCTTTGGATTATTGAGTGAACTTTTAATTAGGACTTATCATGAAAGTCAAAGTCGTCCAATTTATAGAATTAGGTCAATAAGTAGTGCCGATCAAAATTGAATATTTACTTGAATTTTCTGATTAATAAAGCTGAAATTTCAACCACTTCAGGAGACATATCTCTTAATCCTTTTCGTAAAATTGATAATGTTGATTTATTAGCCAATTCTTCCGCAATTTTTAATGCTTTTAATTTGTCTTCTGTATTACCTTGAAAAAGACTAAACATTTTATTTTTTGAGAATTCTTATAAAATACTGAGTACTTTTTCCTTCATAATTGTATAAAACACTTTTTTTATTATAAACAAATTGATTATTATTTTTTCTATGTTTTTTAATTAAATAGAATGTAATTTGCCTTTACTTATATACTTTTTAAAGCTTCTTTTTTTTAAAACTAGAAGTAATATTCCTATAAAAATAATAAGTATAATTGCGAAAAAATTTAACATGTAAAAAGTTAATAATTTTTATATCATCCAGTTGTAAAATTAACACTATTTCGCTTATAAATACTAAAGTGTTTATAGATGTTTAAAGAACTATGCCATCTGATTTACCAAGTCTCTTACCCTCAATTTTTGTTCCATTAATTGGTATAGCAATGCCTGCTGTTTTTATCGTATTGATTGGAAGATTCATCACAGCAACTGAATAAATTATTAAACACCAAACTATTAAAAAAATGAGCGACTTTCAAAAATCATTCTCAGAATCAACAAGTTCAATTAAGTTTGATGAGAAATACATAGATAATTCTGTGCAGCCAAATGATATTGGCGTTGCAGAACAATGGGCAGTAAAACCAGTTGCTGATCCATGTGTTGGTAATTTAGCTACTCCAGTAAATAGTGGCTATTTTACAAAAGCCTTTATAAATAATTTACCTTTTTACAGAGAAGGTATTTCTCCTAATTTTAGAGGTTTAGAAACTGGAGCAGCTTTTGGATATCTTCTATACGGTCCCTTCACTATGACTGGCCCATTAAGAAATTCTGAATTTTCTCTAACAGCTGGACTGCTCGCTGCTATTGGAGCTGTTCATATTTTGACAGCACTTTTAGTTCTATACAATGCACCCGGTAAATCACCTAATGTTCAACCTCCAGATGCGACTGTTAATAATCCGCCAAAGGACTTATTTACAAGAGCTGGTTGGGCTGATTTTACAAGTGGATTTTGGTTAGGAGGCTGTGGAGGAGCTGTTTTTGCTTGGTTACTTGTTGGGACATTACACTTAGATACCATAATGCCAATCATAAAAAATATTTGGACTGCTGGTTAATTCTTAATTTCTAAATAAAAGAATAAGTAATATATTAAATTTAATTTTAAATCAAACGGAGAGCTCAATTTACTAACGTATGGTTTTGTCCCATCTATAACTTCTTACTACTCTTCCTGCCGAAATTAATTTGGATTTATAATGCAATGAGATTTTATCATTAGACTGTTTTAAAGTATCTAATCCTATTCCATTTCTGCCAAAATCCTTTCCAGAGCAATGGTAATATAACCCATCATCTTTGTATATTCCAATATGATCACATTTTTCTTTATTTCCAAAAAATAAAAGATCTCCTGGTTGAAGTGCCGCATACGATTCTTTGTAATAAAAAAGGTGTTTACAAAAACTTTTTATTTGAAAAGAGTCTCGAGGTATATGAATATGATGCTTTAAAAAAGCAGTCTGAATTAATCCAGAACAATCAAAATTGGGTCCTAATGTACCTCCCCAAAGGTATTCATTATTTAACTCAGCTTGATCCTTGATCCATTTTAAAAGTGATGGAACTTTATCCTTGATAAAGGAGTGTTCATTTTTTGAATTCTCATTTTTACTTAATTCGCATTTATCAATAACCAATCCATCTAAATTTATCCAACAGACATAGCCATCTTCGTATAGCTGAATAAGAATTCTTGAAAATTTATGGTTATGTTTATAAATATTTGGATAAAGTAGCCTAAAAATTCTATTTTTAAATATTTCAGTCACTAATTTATCTTCTGTTTCATTTTGATATCCAGAAATATTAACTTTTAATTTCCACCAAATAGTTTTTGAAAAATTAGTTTGTTTAAATAGTGAGACAGGATTTTTATAATTTTCCATACAATGTCCTTTTACTATTTAAGTAAAGAGATGGGTCTAGCCCTAAATGATATTTTAGGGAGAGTATGTTCTCATAATAAAGATTTTTCAAGAGATGATATTGCCATTACTTGGATTAATTATAAAAGTGAAGATAAAAGTTTATTTAAAGGTTTTGGAACTGGCATTAATAATAAAAAAATGTTTTACCCTGCCAGCATAGTCAAGTTGGTTTATGGCCTTGCTGCATTTTATTGGATTAAAAAAGGAAGTTTATTATTATCAGATGAACTTAATGATGCTGTAAGGAAAATGTTGTCTTTCTCAAGTAATAATGCAACAAGTTTCTTAATTGATTTACTTACAGGAACAACAAGTGGACCTTGTATTGAAGGGGAATTATGGGAAAATTGGAAATATCAAAGAAGTATAATAAATGATTGGCTACATGATTTACATTGGGAGGAATTGAGTGGTATAAATTGCTGTCAGAAGACCTGGGATGATGGACCATTTGGTCGTGAAAAAGAATTTTATGGACATGATAATAAAAATAGAAACGCTATGAATTCTGATTCAGCTGCAAGGGTTTTGGAGGAAATTATGATTCATATTGATTATAAAAAAAATGACTTAAATTTACGAAGTTTTTTAAAAAGAAATTTAAATAAAGTTGTTCTTAAAAACGATTCTCTTAATCAAATAGATGGGTTTTTGGGTGAAGGATTACCAGAAAGCATTAATCTTTGGAGTAAAGCAGGCTTAATGTCTGAAGTTAGACATGATTCAGCTTGGTGGACTAATAGTCAATCTTTACACACTTTATTAGTTGTTTTTTGTAATGGAGAAAAATATTCTAAAGATACTTCCTTCTTACCATTAATATCCAAAGAAGTATATGAATTTAATAAGAGATATACTATATAAGGACTAAAGTAAATCGTCTAAGTAATTAGAGTCTAATTTATCAGTATAGGCTTCATAAGGTAACATCATTACCTCTTCAGTATCTAAATCATTCATAATCCATTCTCTATATTCTGCTAACAAACTTTTTCTATCTTCATTATCTAATTCATAAATACGCAATGCTGTATCTTTAAAATTCTCTTTAATTAAATTTTCAATTTCTTTCTTCCTCATTTTATGTTAATTCTCCTTCCAAGATAACTCTTCTTATTGTTGACAATGCAATTCCCGTTTGTGATCTAATTGATCGATATGAATATCCCTCATTACGTAATCTGATTACTAAAGATTCTTTTAAAGGACTTATTTTGGGCCTTCCTCCCAGATTATTTCCAGATAATTTTCTGCGTAATAGTTGTTCTTTTTTTCTTTCACCTAAACTTTTGTCTTCTAAATTATCTAATTCATATAAAATCTGAAAAATTGAAGAATTTGCTTTAGTTGATTCATTAGTCGCAAAAAAACCAGTCAAAGTTCGCAATTTAATATCCTTATTAATAAGTTTATTTATTGTCCTCAAACATTCTTTTTTATTTTTAAATGCTCGATCAAGCTGAGTTATTATTAATTGATCGCCTTTAGATAAGCAATTTATAGCTTTATTGAGTTGGGGTTTGATTTCTTTATCTAAACTTATAAATTCAGAGAAAACTAAACTGCAACCCTCTTTCTTTAAAATTTTTATTTGTTCTTCTAAATATTCATATTCATTATTAGTAGTAGCTCTAGCATAACCTATTGCTTTTGAGTTTTTATTTTTTTCAGATAGTAAAATACGCTTTCTTTTAAATTTAAAAGTCAATGTTTTATTTCATATATTTTTTACTGTATCAATAAATATATAAAAAAACACTTTTTAGTACAAAAAAGTTAAGATCTATATTGATATATATTAAACGTGTGTATTTAAATAATGTTCTAATATCTGTATTAAAAATAACGTTCTAAATTCTGTTTTTATTTTAGTTGATAGAACACAAATCTTATGTAAGTAGTAACTCGAATTAGGATTTTTAAATTGTCGATGGACTAGTTAAATTAATTTAATTTTTGACTTCTATTGAATAGGCTTCATTTTTGAAATTATTAATAGTTAATTCAAATTGTTTTTAGTAAAATAAGATTACAGGATGGAAACAATTAATTTGACTAATAATCCTAATAGTTTAATTTCAAAACCTGATTGGTTAAGAGTAAAAGCTCCGCAAGTTGAGAGAATTGGGAATACTGCAAATTTGTTAAATGATTTAAATCTCAATACTGTATGTCAAGAGGCAAGTTGTCCAAATATTGGTGAATGTTTTGCTAGTGGGACTGCCACTTTCCTTATAATGGGTCCTGGCTGTACTAGGGCATGTCCATATTGCGATATTGATTTTGATAGATCTAAAAGAGAATTAGATCCAACAGAACCATATCGTTTAGCCGAAGCCGTTTACAGAATGAAGCTTAAACATGTTGTAATTACATCAGTTAATAGAGACGATCTTGAGGATGGTGGCGCATCTCAATTTTTTGAATGTGTTTTTCAAGTAAGAAAAAAATCTCCTGAAACTACTATTGAGCTTTTAATACCTGATCTTTGTGGTAACTGGAAAGCGCTTCAAAAAGTTCTTGATTCAAATCCAAACGTTTTAAACCACAATATTGAGACTGTATCTTCGCTATATAAAAAAGTAAGACCTCAGGGTAAATATGAGAGAACTCTTGAGTTACTTAAAAGAACCAGAGAATATTCTCCCAAAGTTTATATAAAGTCAGGCTTTATGCTTGGTTTAGGGGAAAAAGATGAGGAGGTATTAAGTCTTCTTAAGGATTTAAAAAGTAGTTTCGTTGATATTGTTACTATTGGTCAATATTTATCTCCTGGCCCTAATCATTTACCTGTCCAACGATTTGTGAGTCCCTCAAAATTTAATTACTTTAAAGTTTTCGGGGAAAAAGATTTGGACTTTATGCAAGTAGTTAGTTCTCCTTTAACCCGAAGCAGTTACCATGCTGAAGAGATTCAAAAACTTATGAAAAAGTATCCAAGATAGTTATTTTCATTTATTTGAATCTATCCATTCATTTAATTTCCATTCAACTAGATTATTTTTAATCATTGGATCATTCATAATGATTTTTAATGCATTTTTATAATTATTCATCTCAAGAATGAGTAATCCGCCGTCACCTGGCCTATTTAACTCATCTACCAAAAAACCACTTTTTATATTAATTCCATCTTTTTTTAATTTTTTTATCCAATCAATATGCTCGTTAATTATTTTTCGTTTTAAATCATTATTTATTAGGTATTCTTTTTTTATAATTTCAGTTTTTACAAAGAAAGGCATTTACATTTTATTTATGCCAAGCATCTCTTCTTCGCTTGGGGGAACAATTAATTTGAAAGTATTCTTGAAATGAGGCCAATTTTCAATTATTTTGGCGGCCTTTAAGCTATTTGTTTTTGCTTTATATTCTCTAATAATTTCCAATAAGATATCTTCTTGCTTTGATGAAGTAATTTTATGAATGCTTACTATTTCCTTATTAACTTTTTTACTTAAATCATTATTCTCATCGATTATAAAAGCTATTCCACCAGTCATACCCGCACCAATATTCCTCCCTGTTGAACCTAGAATAACTACTCTTCCACCAGTCATGTATTCACAACAATGATCACCTGCTCCCTCTGTTACTGCTGTAGCACCACTATTTCTTACTGCAAATCTTTCGCCTGATTTTCCTAATGCAAATAATTTCCCACCTGTTGCTCCATAAAGGCAAGTATTTCCTAGAATAACTTGTTCGGAGGAGATTTTATCTATTTTTGGTGGAACTATTGTGAGTATTCCTCCATTCATTCCTTTACAAACATAATCATTAGCTTCTCCGATTAATTGAACATTCATTCCCTTCAATAAAAAGGCACCAAAGCTTTGACCTGCATATCCTTTGAAATTTAACTTGAGTTCGCCATTGAAGCCAGTGTTGCCATGAATTTCTGCGATTTCGCCTGCTATTTTCGCACAAACGCTTCTATCTGTATTTTTTATTTCAATTTCTTTGGTTAATTTTTCGTGATTTTTAATTGAATCTATAAATTTAGTATCAGACAAAAACTCGTCTTCTAATACAGAACCATTATTGTGAGCATTTTTTGAATGTTTTAACCATGATCTATTAGTGGTTGAGTGTTCATTATTTACTAAAGAAGAAAGATCGATATTAGAAGTTTTTGGAAGACCGATATTTCTTGCAGAAAGAAATTCTTTATTACCAATCAGTTCTTCCATATTAGAAACACCGATACTACTCATTATCTGTCTTACTTCTTCAGCAATATATAAGAAAAAATTGACAACATTTTCTGGAATACCTTTAAATCTTTTTCTTAATTCTTCTTTTTGAGTGGCAACTCCAACAGGACACTTGTTTGTATGACAAACCCGAGCCATAATGCATCCTTCAGCAATCATTGCTACAGAACCAAAACCGTATTCTTCAGCACCTAGTAAAGCTGCAATAACTACATCCCAGCCTGTTTTAAGACCTCCATCAGTTCTCAAAATTACTCTTTCACGTAAGTTATTCTGTAAGAGAGATTTATGAACCTCAGCAACACCTAGTTCCCATGGTAAACCTGCATGTTTAATAGAACTTAGGGGTGAAGCACCTGTGCCTCCATCATGGCCTGAAATTTGGATGACATCCGCATTAGCTTTGCTTACTCCAGCAGCAATAGTGCCTATACCAATTTCAGATACAAGTTTAACGCTCACTTTTGCTTTTGGATGAACTTGGTGTAAGTCATGGATAAGTTGAGCTAAATCTTCAATTGAATAAATATCATGATGCGGGGGAGGAGATATTAGAGCTACTCCAGGTTTACTATTTCTTAGTTTTGCGATGTAAGAATCAACTTTTGGACCAGGCAATTGTCCCCCTTCTCCAGGTTTTGCACCTTGAGCCATTTTAATTTCGAGTTGTTTACCACTTCTTAGATATTCAGGAGTAACTCCAAATCTGCCTGATGCTATTTGTTTAATAGCTGAGCATGCGGTGTCTCCATTTTCTAAACCTTTAATAAATGGCAACGTCGCTGATTGAGTATTTTCATCGATATCATTTAGAACATTAAAACGAGCTGGATCTTCTCCCCCTTCTCCACTATTGCTTTTCCCACCAATTCTATTCATTGCAACGGCCAACACTTCATGAGCTTCTCTTGATAAAGCACCCAAACTCATTCCTCCAGTACAGAATCTTTTGCAAATTGATTCAACACTTTCAACTTCCTCTAATGGAATACTTTGTCTTTTTGAATTAATTGTTAGTAAATCTCTTAGAGATGTTGTCGGTCTATTGCTAATGAGTTTTTTGTAAGTTTCAAAATGATCGTATCCTGGTCCTTGTTTTACAGCTGAATGTAAAACTTTGGACATCTCCGGGTTATTGGAATGATATTCTCCATTATTTCTAAATTGGACAAATCCTAAAAATTCTAATTTCTTTAAATCAATCTCTGGATAGGCTTTCGTATGTATTGAAAGTGTTTCATTAGTTAATTCATTTAATGTTATGCCAGCGATACGGCTTGTTGTACCATCAAAAGCAATTTTTATTAAGTCAGATCCAAGGCCTACAGCTTCAAAAATTTGTGCGCCATGGTAACTAGATAAAAGTGAGATTCCTATTTTTGAAAGAATTTTTCTTAGACCGTCTTCAAGAGCTTTTTTAATATTTTCTTGAACATCAATTATTGATAATGGATTTATTTTTTTGCTATCAATTAGTTTTTGTGTTTTTGGATGTTTTAACCAGTGTCTACCTGCTTCGAAGGTCAACCAAGGGCAAACTGCGCTTGCACCATAACCAATCAAACAAGCTAAGTGATGTGTGCTCCAACATTGACCGGTTTCAATAATTAGAGAAGCTTTTAGCCTGATTTCTTTTTTTAGAAGATAATGATGAATTGCCCCAACAGCAAGTAAAGGAGGAATAAAAGTTTTTTTAGGATTAATCCCTTTATCAGAAATAATAATTAAAGAGCAACCTTCTTTTATAGAGAGCTCACTCTGTTTGCAAATTGCTTTTAATTGGTTCTCTAAGCCTTGAACACCTTCCTCAATATCAAACAAACTTGAAATTATTTGAGATTTAATTTTTGATTTTTTTATGGAAATGAGTTCTTCCTCATTGAGAATTGGACTTTGTAAATGAACAAAAGGTTTAGGATCCTTAATCTCAAATGGTGTACATCTTTCTCCAAGATGCATCTCTAAACTCATTACTAGTTTTTCTCTCAGAGGGTCAATAGGAGGATTTGTAACTTGCGCAAATCTTTGCTTGAAATAATCATATAAAATATGAGGCTTCGAAGAAAGCACTGCTAATGGGATATCATCGCCCATGCAATAGGTAGGCTCTTTAGCTAATGTAGCCATTGAATCCAAGATAAGATCATTATCTTCTGCTGAAAAACCGTACGCAGTTTGTTGTTGTAACAAATCAAGGTCTTTAAGTTTACAGTCTTTGAACCATTCACTATTCTCAATTTTTATAGTTCTATTACTTAGGAGGTTTTTATAATCATGCCTTTGAGCTGCTTCAGATTTTACCTCCCAATTTCTGAGGATTCTATTTTGATGAAAATCAACTGCCAACATTTGTCCGGGTCCTAATCGACCTTTTTCTATTATTCTCTCCTCTTCAAGATCTACTACCCCTGTTTCGGAACCCATTATTACAAAACCATCATTTGTTATTGAATATCTTGCTGGTCTTAGACCATTTCTATCAAGCGTTGCTCCTACAAAATTTCCATCTGCAAATACAAGCAGAGCAGGACCATCCCAAGCTTCTTGTACGCTCGCAGAATATTCATAAAATGATTTAATGTCTTCTCTTTGTTCAAGTTCTGGTTGATCTCTAAATGCTTCAGGAACAAGTTTTAATAATGAATCAGTTATTGGTTGGCCTGAACGAATATTAATTTCAAGGGTTGCATCAAGATTTGATGAATCACTTTTATTTACATCTACAATAGGCTTGATTTCATTAGATAACTCTCCCCAAAAATCATCTATATGTGTTTCTGAAGCTTTTGCCCAGTTGATATTACCTAAGAGAGTATTAATTTCTCCATTATGACCTAAGAATCTCATGGGCTGAGCTAGTGGCCATTTTGGAAGTGTATTAGTACTAAACCTTCTATGATAAACGGAAAATGAAACTTTAAAACTATCTTTTTTTAAGTCTTGATAAAACTCAGATAATATTTCAGAACGAACCATACCTTTATAAACAACTGTTTGTGAACTTAGTGAGGCAAAATAAAATTCACAATCCCCAACTTGGTTTTTGAAAGTTTCTCTTATTTTTTTCTCAATTCTTTTCCTTAATTGGAATAAAAGCCTCTCAATATCCTGATGATTTTTTTTGTCTATGTATAAGATCCACTGACAGATAAATGGAGCATTTGCTTTAGCTAAAGGACCTAAGATTGCATTATTAACAGGCACTGTTCTCCAAAATGTTTTGTTGACTTTTAATTTTTCTGCCTCTTGATCACATATTGATTTACATACTTCAATTTTGTCTTTTTTATTAGGCATAAAAACCATGCCTAAACCTTTATTCAATTCTTTTGTATTTCTTATATTTATTTCCTCTTCTAGGTATTTCCATGGAATTGAACATAAAATGCCTGCTCCATCTCCTGAGTCACTATCTCCTCCACAACCTCCTCTATGCTCCATGCAGATAAGGCCCTTTAGTGATTGTTTTAGGATCCAGTTGCTTTCTATCCCTTTGACACTTGCTATGAAACCAACTCCACACGCATCTTTCTCCCCAATTATTCCATTTGGGGAATAACTATCTTGATATGGACCAAAGATTCTTTTGATACTTTCAACCATAGATTATTTAATTCTATTTAGTTATTTATGTATTTCTATTATAAAAATAAATATGAAAATAAATCTAAAGATAATGAATATTTACCAAAGAACTTTAATTTGACAAATTTAAAAAATAATAATTAAAAACTTTTAGTTGGTGCTCGTAAAGGGTTATGATATTCAAATGTTTTATTTTATTTAAATATAATAGATGCCCACCATCTCACAATTAATAAGTTCAGAAAGAAAAAGTCTGACAAGGAAAACAAAATCTCCTGCATTAAAAGCTTGCCCTGAGAGAAGAGGTGTATGCACAAGAGTTTATACATCAACACCAAAAAAGCCTAATTCAGCTTTGAGAAAAGTTGCTAGGGTTAGATTAACTTCTGGTTTCGAAGTAACGGCTTACATACCTGGTATTGGACATAACTTGCAAGAACACTCTGTGGTTTTACTTAGAGGAGGAAGAGTTAAGGATTTACCAGGAGTTAGATATCATATAATCAGAGGAACTTTAGATACGGCTGGAGTCAAAGATAGACGTCAATCCAGATCTAAGTATGGAGCAAAAGCTCCAAAAAGTTAATTTGTAAACATCACTTTCTAAAAAAATGTCACGTCGTAATGCAGCAGTAAAAAGACCAGTTCTCCCAGATCCTCAATTTAATAGTCGTCTTGCTTCAATGATGATTTCTCGATTGATGAAACATGGAAAAAAATCTACAGCTCAAAGAATATTGTCTGATGCTTTTTCTTTGATAAGCGAGAGATCAGGTGGGGATGCTGTAGAGTTATTTGAAACAGCTGTAAAAAATGCTACTCCTCTTGTCGAGGTAAGAGCTAGAAGAGTTGGCGGTGCAACATATCAAGTACCCATGGAAGTACGCCAAGAGAGGGGTACAGCTATGGCATTAAGATGGCTTGTTACATTTTCACGAGCAAGAAATGGCAAAAGTATGTCCCAAAAACTTGCTGGTGAGTTGATGGATGCAGCAAATGAAACTGGTAGTGCAGTTAAAAAAAGAGAAGATACTCACAAAATGGCTGAAGCTAATAAAGCTTTTGCACATTACAGATATTAATTTCATCAAAAAGGTACTTAAGTAGTTTATTATTATAAAAGTTTGCTTGTAGGGTGAACTATACTTATCAAAAATTATTTTATTTGGAGCTTTAAAATTGGCACGCGACTTTCCCCTAGAACGAGTAAGGAACATAGGTATAGCCGCTCATATTGATGCAGGTAAGACAACAACAACTGAAAGAATTTTGTTTTATTCTGGTGTAGTTCACAAGATTGGAGAGGTTCATGATGGCGCTGCCGTAACAGATTGGATGGCTCAAGAAAGAGAAAGAGGAATAACTATTACTGCTGCTGCAATATCTACAAGTTGGCAAGATCACAGAATTAATATTATTGATACCCCTGGACACGTCGACTTTACTATTGAGGTGGAAAGATCAATGCGCGTCTTGGATGGAGTCATAGCAGTATTTTGCGCAGTTGGTGGAGTTCAGCCTCAATCAGAAACAGTTTGGCGTCAAGCAGATAGATACTCTGTTCCAAGAATGGTTTTTGTTAATAAAATGGATAGAACTGGGGCAGATTTTTTAAAGGTAAATAAGCAAATTAAAGATCGACTAAAGGCAAATGCCCTGCCAATTCAGCTACCTATAGGAGCTGAAGGTGATCTCACAGGCATTATTGATTTAGTAGCCAACAAAGCATATCTTTACAAAAATGACTTAGGCACTGATATCGAAGAAGCTCCAATTCCATCTGAAATGCTGGAGGAAGCTGCTGAGTGGAGATCTAAGTTGATGGAGAGCGTTGCAGAAAATGATGAAGAGTTAATAGAAATATTCCTTGAAACAGAAGAACTATCTGAAGAACAACTTAAAAAAGGAATTAGGGAAGGGGTTTTAAAACATGGATTGGTTCCAGTATTATGCGGTTCAGCTTTTAAGAATAAAGGAGTCCAACTTGTTTTAGATGCTGTTGTTGATTATCTACCAGCGCCAGTTGATGTAAAACCAATACAAGGAGTTTTACCAAGTGGTAAGGAAGATGTAAGACCTTCAGATGATAATGCTCCTTTCAGCGCACTAGCATTTAAAGTTATGTCAGATCCCTATGGGAAATTAACTTTTGTAAGAATGTATTCAGGCGTACTTTCAAAGGGGAGTTATGTCATGAATTCTACTAAAGATGCTAAAGAAAGAATTTCTAGATTAGTTATCTTAAAGGCTGATGAAAGAGAGGAAGTTGATGAATTGAGGGCAGGAGATTTAGGAGCAGTACTAGGTCTTAAGAACACAACAACTGGTGACACTTTATGTAATACAGATGACCCTATAGTCTTGGAGACATTGTTTATCCCCGAACCAGTTATCTCAGTGGCAGTTGAGCCAAAAACTAAAGGAGATATGGAAAAATTATCAAAAGCTTTAACTGCTTTATCTGAAGAGGATCCAACCTTTAGGGTAAGCACAGATCCTGAGACAAATCAAACTGTAATTGCTGGTATGGGTGAGTTGCACCTTGAAATCCTCGTTGACAGAATGTTAAGGGAGTTTAAAGTTGAAGCTAATATTGGTGCGCCCCAAGTTTCATATAGAGAGACCATTAGGTCAAGTTCTAAAGGTGAAGGGAAATATGCAAGACAAACTGGTGGAAAAGGCCAATATGGTCATGTAATCATTGAAATGGAGCCTGCTGAAGTTGGTAAAGGTTTTGAATTCGTAAATAAAATTGTTGGTGGAGCTGTACCGAAAGAGTACATTGGTCCTGCATCTAATGGCATGAAAGAAACGTGTGAATCTGGTGTTCTTGCAGGTTATCCACTCATTGATGTAAAAGTAACACTAGTCGATGGTTCATTTCACGATGTAGACTCATCTGAAATGGCCTTCAAAATTGCAGGTTCAATGGCTTTTAAAGATGGGGTTAAAAAATGCAACCCCGTTCTTTTAGAGCCTATGATGAAAGTTGAGGTCGAAAGTCCTGACGACTTTCTTGGATCTGTAATTGGTGATCTCTCTTCTAGAAGAGGTCAAGTAGAAGGACAATCTGTTGATGATGGATTGTCTAAGGTACTGGCCAAAGTGCCCTTAGCCGAAATGTTCGGTTATGCCACTCAACTCCGATCAATGACTCAAGGTCGGGGTATATTTTCAATGGAGTTCGCAAATTATGAGGAAGTTCCTCGTAATGTTGCGGAAGCTATCATTTCCAAGAATCAGGGCAACTCCTGATCTCTAAACTAAAACACTATTAAACCCTCGATTCTTTAATTCAAAATGGCTCGCGAGAAGTTCGAAAGGAACAAACCACATGTCAACATAGGTACTATTGGCCATGTTGATCATGGAAAAACAACACTTACTGCTGCTATTACAAACGTATTAGCCAAAAAAGGTCAAGCTCAAGCTCAAGACTACGGAGACATTGATGGTGCTCCTGAAGAAAGAGAGCGTGGTATTACTATTAATACAGCTCATGTCGAATATGAAACTGAAGGCAGACATTATGCCCATGTCGATTGTCCTGGACATGCTGATTATGTAAAAAACATGATTACAGGGGCCGCCCAAATGGACGGAGCTATCCTAGTTTGTGCAGCAACAGATGGTCCTATGGCACAAACTAAAGAGCATATTCTTCTAGCTAAACAAGTTGGGGTCCCCGCTCTTGTAGTAGCTCTAAACAAGTGCGATATGGTCGATGATGAAGAAATTATTGAACTTGTCGAAATGGAAATTAGAGAACTGTTAGATAGTTATGACTTCCCTGGAGATGACATTCCTATAATTCAAGTTTCAGGTTTAAAAGCTCTCGAAGGCGATTCTACTTGGGAATCAAAAATTGAAGAATTAATGAAAGCAGTTGATTCTAGCATTCCTGAACCAGAAAGAGAAGTTGATAAACCATTCTTGATGGCAGTTGAAGACGTTTTCTCGATTACTGGTAGAGGAACTGTTGCTACTGGAAGAATTGAGAGAGGTAAAGTTAAGGTTGGAGAAGAAGTCGAAATAGTTGGAATAAGAGACACAAGATTAACAACTGTTACGGGAGTTGAAATGTTCCGAAAACTTCTCGATGAAGGTATGGCTGGCGATAATGTTGGTTTACTTTTACGTGGTGTCCAGAAAGAAGATATTGAGAGAGGAATGGTACTTGTTAAGAAAGGATCTATTACCCCTCATACTCAGTTTGAAGGTGAAGTTTATGTTCTCAAAAAAGAAGAGGGCGGAAGACATACTCCTTTCTTTGCTGGATATAGGCCTCAGTTCTACATCAGAACAACTGATGTGACGGGTCAAATAACAGCATTTACCTCTGATGATGGTTCTAATGTTGAAATGGTTATGCCAGGAGACAGAATTAAGATGACTGGAGAATTAATTTGTCCAGTAGCTATTGAACAAGGTATGCGATTCGCAATCCGCGAAGGTGGACGTACTATTGGTGCTGGAGTTGTTTCTAAAATACTCAAATAATATATTTGAATTTTAAAAATTTAACCTCAATCATCTAATATAGGAATATGTATAAGGGTCATTTTAATCAATGACCCTTCATTAGAAGTTATTTGAAACTATGACTGCATCAATCGCACAACAAAAAATAAGAATAAGACTGAAAGCATTTGATAGAAGAATGCTGGATTTATCTTGCGACAAAATAATTCAAACTGCAGATACTACTTCTGCCTCTGCAATAGGTCCAATACCTTTACCTACAAAAAGGAAGATTTATTGTGTCCTAAGATCTCCACATGTTGATAAAGATTCTAGAGAGCATTTTGAAACAAGAACACATAGAAGAATAATAGATATTTATAGTCCTTCTGCAAAAACTATTGATGCTTTAATGAAACTAGATCTCCCTAGTGGTGTAGATATAGAAGTTAAACTTTAATAAATCCCGAAACCCCCCTAAATTGATTAGTATAATAACAACGGAATGAGGTTTAAATGGGAGAACTCTCAGTAAGGGAATTACCTTTATTTCCTTTGCCAGAGGTAGTTCTTTTTCCTCAAGAAGTATTGCCTTTACATATTTTTGAATCGAGATATAGGATTATGCTCCAATCTGTTCTCGAAAATGATTCTATGTTTGGAGTTATTAAGTGGGATCCAACTACTAAAAGTATGGCTAACGTTGGATGTTGTGCACAAATTATAAAACATCAAACTGCAGAGGATGGGAGAAGTAATATTATCACTCTCGGACAACAAAGATTTCAAGTCTTAGAAATTATGCGTTCCACGCCTTTTTATTCCGCGATGGTTAGTTGGATTAGTGACGAGAATGTTGATGACTTTCAAAAATTAGATTCTCTAAAAAATTCAGTAAAAGAAGCACTTAGTGATGTTATTAATTTAACAAGTAAATTGACTAATACTAAGAAAAATCTACCTGATAAATTACCTGACAACCCAATGGATTTATCGTTTTGGATAGGAGCTCATTTGGGCGGACCTGTTGCAGAGGAACAGCAAAGACTTCTTGAGGAAAGAAATACTTTTACCCGTTTGCAAAGAGAATATGAAATGCTTGATCATACAAGAAAGCAACTTGCAGCAAGAACAGCATTGAAAGAAAGTTTTCCTGATATAAAAGAAAATTAAATGTTTGAATTATTATTCCCTTTTTTTTTACTAGTTTTATTCTTTATATTACTTTCTATAATCTGGAGAATTAATGCGAGAAAATATATTTCCTCCGGCACAGTGGCTTCTGCATATGATGCTTGGACCCAGGATAAATTACTGGAGAGATTGTGGGGAGAACATATACATTTGGGTTTTTATCCCTCAGGGCAAAAAAATATCGATTTTAGAAAGGCTAAAGTTCATTTTGTTCATGAATTAGTCAAATGGAGTGGTTTAGATAAATTGCCAAAGGGATCCAGAATTCTCGATGTGGGTTGTGGAATAGGTGGGAGTTCTAGGATTCTTGCAGAATATTACGGGTTCAATGTTACTGGTATTACAATTAGTCCTGCTCAAGTTAGAAGAGCAAGAGAACTTACTCATCATGGACTAAATTGTCACTTCCAAGTTATGGATGCTTTGGATTTGAAATTTGAAGATGGATCATTTGATGCAGTTTGGAGTATTGAGGCTGGTGCACACATGAATGATAAAACTAGGTTTGCAGATGAAATGCTGAGAACTCTAAGACCTGGAGGGTATTTGGCATTGGCTGATTGGAACTCAAGAGACCTCGAGTCATACCCCCCATCATTTTTAGAAAAGTTAATTCTTAAACAATTACTTGAACAATGGGTACATCCTAATTTTATTAGCATCAACGAATTCGGTAACATTCTTAGAACTAACAAAAATAGTTCAGGAAGAGTCATTTCTGAAAATTGGAATTCCTATACAAATCCTTCATGGTACGACTCCATTGTTGAAGGCATTCGAAGGCCCTTCGCAATTTTGTCACTTGGACCATTTGCTATAGTGAAGTCGATTAGAGAGATACCAACAATAATTCTCATGAATTGGGCATTTAGAAAAGGTTTAATGGAGTTTGGAGTTTATAAATGTAGAGGATAAATTAATCTAGTTCAACATTTTCAGAAAAATAATTTCCAAAATCTACAAAATTCTTGCAAAGCGGCATTAACTTATTTTTTAATTCAAGAAAATTTTTAATGTTATATTGATTATCTATTTCTAAATCAATATAAATTATATATTCGCCTAATTCTCTTTTTGAAGGTCTAGATTCAATCTTACTCATATTAAACCCAAAATCTGCAATATAGTTTATTGCTTTAAGCAAAGCACCAGGTTTATTTGATATTAATGAGAAAGCAAAACTAGCAATATTAGCTAGATTTAAATTTGATTCCTTACTTAATAAAACAAATCTAGTGCAATTACCCGGAACATCATTAATAGGAAAGGCTAGTTCTTTAAGGCCTTCGATTTGAATTAATGATTTTGAACCGATAGCAGCTCTGAATTTACTTCCCTTAACCATATTGACAGCTTCTGATGTTGAATTTGTTGGGAGAGGAATTGCATTTGGAAGATTTTCAGATAACCATTCTGAACATTGAGCTAATGCTTGAGGATGAGATAATACTTCTGAAATGTTTGAAAGTTCTCCATTACTAATTAATGCATGTTTTATAGGTAAAACAATTGCTTTATTTATAAAAATTTCAGGAAATTTCCAAAGGGCATCTAGAGTGGCCGTAACTCCTCCTTCTACGGAATTTTCTATAGGGACTACAGCAGCATCACAATTGTTGTACGCTATTGATTTAATGACCGAATGTAACCCATTACATGGTACAAATAAAGGTGTCTGAAAATTGGCAAGCTTTGATAATATATGAGCTGCTTTTTCTGCGTATGTTCCTTTAGGGCCTAAATATGCAACTTGTTTGCGCATGATTAATCGTAAAAAAAAAAAGAGATCAAATAAGCATTGGAGGAATATAGAAAATGCTATTGTCTTTTGATGCTAAACAGAAACTAAAGCTTTCTGTAACACGTAATAAAGAATATCTTTCTAAATATCTTTTGGAAGAAGAAAGAGTTGTTGGAGCAATGCTTGACTCCAAAAAATTAGTACCAGAAGGAGCAGGTAGATATAAGTATACAGTAACAAGTTTTAAGGTTTTTCAATTAGATATTAACCCTGTTGTTTCGATTGCGGTAGAAAATAAAGATGGAATTTTAAAAATGAGTGCCCTTGAAAGTACATTGGATGGTTTGGGGATAATTAATGATTTTAATCTTATGTTGAAAGCAAATTTGGAAGCAACTGATATTGGATTAGAAGGTGAGGCGCTTCTTGGTGTATCTGTAAGCCAACCCCCTCTACTAAAGCTAGTGCCAAAGAAAATTTTAGAATCTACTGGTCATTCGGTATTAAATGGGATTCTGCTGGGTATAAAGTCAAGGGTTCAACAGCAACTAGTAAAAGATTTTTTAGATTGGTGTGAATTAAATAAGATTTGATTTTTTTAAAAAACTTTTCCTATGAAGTTTAGTTATTCCATTTTTTTGGATTAATGAAAGATGTTCTTTAGTACCATAACCTTTATTTTTAAAGATCAAGTATCCTGAGTATTTTTTTTCTAACCTCTCCATTAAATTGTCGCGAGAAACTTTGGCAACTATGCTTGCTGAAGCTATCGAGATAAACTTTGAGTCTCCAGATACTATGTTTTTCTGAATTCCGTTCCATGGTCTTAATAATAAGGGACCATCAATTATTAATTCAGATGGCTTCTCTTTTAATTTTTTTAAAGCTCTTATCATTGAAAGTTCTGTAGCAACTCTTATACCTAACTTATCTATTTCTCTAGCCGAAGATTGCCCAATTCCATAATCTGAAGAGAGCGATAAGATTTTTGGTAAAAGTAATTTTCTTTTTTTGGGAGTCAATTTTTTACTATCTGTTACTCCATATTGTTTTAGGATAAACTTATTTTTTTCAGTTAATACTAAAACTGCTGAAAAAACTGGACCAAAAATAGCTCCCCTTCCAACTTCATCAATTCCAACTTCGGATACTTTATTCGATGCTTGCTGAAGATCTTCTTCTTTTTTTTCTTGCATTGTTTAGCTCGTCTGTAAGTTCAGTTTCATTCTTTTTATCTGTAAATATACCTTCGTTATTTTCATTAGTTTTATTAGTTGACTTATCTTTAGAAATTGCATTTTCTTCAATTTTAATTTGAATCTTTTCTTCTTCCGATCTTGAGATTTTTTTAATTTGTTTTGCTTTTGTTTTTTTATTATTTAAGGTTTCCCCCTTTTGCTCATTACTGTCTTTTAAACGCACAAAATTATTGATGGTGAGATATTCTTTACCTAACTTTATAAGTGGATTAATACCTAATTGGCTGAAAACAATTTTTTCTTCATCAGTGAGATCAACTGTTATTATATTTTTTTCTTTTGAATTTGATTGATTCAAATTATCATTATCATTATCATTTTCTTTTTTATTAGAAGCATTCTCTTTACTTAGGTTTTTGGAGTTTAGTAATTCCTTTTCAATTATTTTTTCCTGCTCATCAGTTGATTGAGAAGTATCTATATTTAAAGATTTTAGATTGTTTGATTGATAAGATTTATTTTCAACATTTTTAATTTTTAAGTTAGAAATTTCGTGATTTAATATATTTTCTACATGTCCTGTACCATCGCATATAGAACATTTTTTACCGAATAATTCATATATGTTTTGACCTTGTCTTTTTCTGGTTAACTCCACTAAGCCTAATTCAGTAAGCTGAGCTATTTGAGGCCTAGCAGAATCATCTTTTATTGCTGAGGTAAAATGCTCAAGTAACTGAAATTGATCTCTTCGAGATTCCATATCAATAAAATCTACTACTATAACTCCACCTATATTTCTTAATTTCATTTGTCTTGAGATTTCAACTGCTGCTTCGCAGTTCGTCCACAAAACGGTTTGTCTTGAGTTGGCTGATCTTGTAAATGATCCAGAGTTTACATCGATTACTGTTAAAGCTTCAGTAGGTTCAATAATTATATAACCCCCCGAAGGAAGATCTACTCTAGGCTGGAGAGCTTTTTGAATTGTTTTTTTAATTTCGTACTTATCGAAAATATGTTGGTTTAAACTGTTATCGTGAAATTCAATATCTATATCAGATTCATAATTTATTAAAAAATCTTTTGCCCTTGCAACTGAAAATTTACTATCGATAATTATGTTTTTAGTTGATTCTTTAATATGATCTCTTAAGATTTTAAGAGAGAAATCATCATCTCTTTTTACTAAATTTGGCGGATTAGAAGCCTCAGAAACTTTTAGTACATTTTCCCATTGTTGAATTAAATGTTCTAAATCTTCAATTAGAAGTTCTTCTTTTATCTTTTCAGCCTCTGTTCTAAATAATAAGCCTGTGCTAGATGGCTTTATTAAAACTCCAAGAGCTTTCAAACGGCTTCGTTCTGTCTCTGTATTTATTTTTCTTGAAATATTTACTCCTTGGCCATATGGCTGTAGTATCAAGTATTTCCCTGGGATTGAAATACTTCCGGTTAATCTAGGCCCTTTAGATCCTGTGGGCTCCTTGATTACCTGTACTAGAACTTTTTGTTTTGGTTCTAGTAATTCAGTTATTCCAAATGTCCCTTTTTTGAGTCTTAGTGGACCTAAATCTGAAACATGGATGAATCCATTTTTCTCACTTTCACCAATATTTATGAAAGCGGCATCAATTCCAGGGAGAACATTTTCAACTGTTCCTAAAAAAATATCGCCAACTTGATATTGACCTTGTGCGACGATTAATTCATCAACTCGATCATCTGTGAGTAGTGCTGCAATTCGAGCCTGCTCAGCGATGATAATTTGCTGAGACATATAATTGATTCTGAATGATTTGGATTTTGAAAATCATCTAAATTAAAGAATTAAATTTTATCTTTTAATAAAGCAATTTTTTACAGCTATTATTGTTTAGTTTTTAAAATTAATAAATTTAATAGCGATTGAATTCTGCTATTTATGGAGCTTTAAACGATTTCCAAACTAATTGAAATTGAATTCATAGCTATGATTATCTCTTAAATTAATCATAACTAACATAATCTTAACATCTAATCACCACTAAAGCACGTTGATACATTATCCTAATATTGGTGAAAATTTTTTATCTAAAGTGGTTCAAGTAAACGAAAATTATTTAAAACTCAAAGCAGGCTATTTATTCCCTGAAATTGCTAAAAGGGTAAAAATATATTCTCAATCAAATAAGAGTGCAGAAATTATTAAGCTTGGCATAGGAGATGTTACAGAACCATTACCTAGAGCATGCATAGAGGCTATGGGTAAAGCTTTACATGATATGGGAAAAACAGATGGTTTTAGAGGTTATGGACCAGAACAAGGTTATTCCTGGCTCAGAGAAAAAATATCTGAACATGATTTTATTTCGAGAGGCTGTCAAATTTCACCTGAAGAAATCTTTGTTTCGGATGGTTCTAAATGTGATAGTAGCAATATTTTAGATATTCTTGGCAAAGATAATTCAATTGCTGTAACAGACCCTGTTTACCCTGTTTATGTAGATAGTAACGTTATGACAGGTAGAACTGGAAATGCTCTTGAAAATGGTACTTATCAAGGATTAACATATCTTGCAATAAACGAGGGGAACAACTTTCTTCCAAAACTACCTGAAAAAAAAGTTGATATTTTATATCTTTGTTTTCCTAATAATCCGACTGGAGCAACTATCACTAAAAAAGAATTGAAAAAGTGGGTTGACTATGCCATTCAAAACAATTCTCTAATACTTTTTGATGCAGCTTATGAAGCATTTATCCAAGATAATGATATTCCACATTCAATATATGAGATTGAGGGAGCAAAGGATTGTGCAATTGAATTTAGATCTTTTTCAAAGAATGCTGGATTTACTGGAGTTAGATGTGCTTTTACAGTAATACCTAAAAATCTCAAAGGTTTGAGCTCAATACATGAGGAAATAGACTTATGGCCTCTTTGGAATAGGCGACAGTCTACAAAGTTCAATGGAGTAAGTTATGTTGTTCAAAGAGGAGCAGAGGCTGTTTATTCTCTTGAAGGGAAGAAACAGGTGAGAGGTTTAATTGATTTTTATATGGAAAATGCAAAAATTATGAAAAATAAACTTCAGAATGCAGGATATAAAGTTTATGGTGGGGACAATGCTCCTTATATCTGGATTAAAGTTCCTGATCAAATGACATCTTGGGACTTTTTTGATTTCCTTCTTCAAAAAGTTAGTGTAGTAGGAACACCTGGGAGCGGATTTGGATTGTCAGGAGAAGGTTATTTTCGTTTGTCAGCATTTAACTCACGATCAAATGTCATTGATGCAATGGAAAGAATAATTAATATATAATTATTAGTACATTTAGACTCTAAAGAATTCTAATGCCATCTATAAAATTAGAACAAAGTGTAAGTAATAATTCAGCAGTGATTGAAAAGAAACCTGCTGAATTAAAAAATAAATCTCCAAAATATAAGGTTTTACTTCATAATGACCCAGTTAATTCTATGGAGTATGTAACTATTTCACTACGAGAAGTTGTGCCGCAATTAAGCGAACAAGATGCTATTTCCATAATGCTTGAGGCACACAATACGGGTGTAGGTTTGGTAATTGTTTGTGATTTAGAGCCAGCAGAATTCTACTCAGAATCATTAAAATCTAAAGGAATTTCTAGTTCAATTGAGAAAGAGGATTAATAAAGTTTGAATTTATTATTTTGAATGAGCTAATTTCCTTTCTGATAAGGGACGGACTTTTAAGGATTCTTTTAAGGAAGACTTCCCATATTCTCTCTCAAGAATGTCGATAACTGTTTTGCCAAATTCATCTTCTGAATTATCAAAAGCTTCTAAGCAAACCTGACCAAGTTTTTTCCCTAATGAGCCTGGATTCCAAAGAAGTTTTCTTGCTGTCCAGGGCATCATGCTCATTGGATTATAATTTGGCTTCAAAATCTTATGTTCCAAGGCGTACTTCTCAAGAAGAGTGTGAGGTTGCAAACCTATAAAAAATATAGCTGGATCGACTAAGCCTTTACCAAAAATATTTTCTAATTCTCTATGGTAAGCAATTGTCTGTCTTATGGTGCTAGGCGTTTCATCAAAAACATTAAATGAATAATTAACTGAAACATGATTCTTGAAACCTGATTCGACTAGCATTCTGCAATTATTTAAAACAGTTTCAAGGTCATACGCTAATCTCATTTTTCTAACAAGTTCTTGAGATCCCGACGTGATACCTATTTCAAAATAGCTCATACCTGTATCAACCATAAGCTGAGCTAGCTCAGCATCAATATTATCTGCTCTGATGTATGCAGCCCAATTAATATCGTCCCAGCCTTGATCTTTAATTGCTTGCAAAAGTGTTTTTGCATTTTCAATATGTTTTTTGGCTGGAATAAACTGTGCATCTGTGAACCAAAACCCCCTTACTCCAAGATCATATAATTGCTTCATTTCTTTGATTACTTCGTTAACAGGATTAACGCGAACTTGTTTCCCTTCTACAACTGTATAAACACAGAAACAACAATTATGAGGACAACCTCTTTTCGTTTGAACCCCTACGTAGTAGTCTCCACCCTCTATATACCAATTGAATTCAGGCCATATTGATTTAATGTATTTATAGTTGCAGGCAGTTTTAATAGTGCCTGAAGGTTGTTCATGTATTAATTTGTTCCGAGGTTTTTGTCCAGCAATGTAACATCTTTCTTCCTTTATTGAATCTCCTCTAATGATTTTTTCTATGAGATTTTCTCCCTCTCCAACTGAAATAACAGTTCCTTTCGGGAGTAGATTCCCCAATTGTTCATAGAAGACACTAACAGCTCCACCTCCTAAAATTACTTTTACATTTTTGTTGTATTTTTGTGCTCTTTTTAGTCCCATCTTTACTAAAGAAGTATTTCTATATATTTCTCCATAATGAGATGCAATTAATTTTAATCCTCCCCAGGAACCTCTAATTTTTTTAAGCATATTTTTTGAGTAGAAAACTTCAAAAGAGTTTTGTAGGGGATTTCCACTTCTACCATCAACAGGTGCATAAATTTGTATATCTCTCCATGAAAAAATGATTAGATGTGGTCTAAATTGATCAATTTTTCTAGATAAATATTTGGAAACTTTATTAGATGGAATTATTGCTAGATCAATGAATTGCTGTTCTATAGGTGGAAAACATTTATGAATATGGTCAGCTAAATAAATAGGTCCTATTGGAAATATTGGATTACATGGCAGTCTTACAGTTAGTATTTTCCCATAGTACTTTCTTTGGTAATTTTTTTTATTTAATTTTTCGAACTTCAAATTAAAATTCATGTCATGAAATTTTATGAATTTATTTCTTTAAGAATCTAACTACTTTATTACTAATTTGGAGAAATTAAAAATCCTAAGAAAATACTCACGAAAATTTTGTTTAATTCAGATTTCAGAAACCATATAAATCCAGCATAATTTGAGAAGTTTTAACCCATCTATCTTTCTAGCTTGTAGCGCATAAAAACCTTCATCAAAAACGATATAAATTCTTTTGCCAAAATAAAATATGTGAGGCATAAAAACAAATGATTTAAAAAGATATCTAAATTTTAAAATTCTATTAATAATTTTAGTTTTAATTTGCTTTTTAAGTGCCGATAATCGGAATTGAACCAATGGCCTACTGTTTACGAGACAGTTGCTCTACCGCTGAGCTATACCGGCAATATTAAATATTGAATTTTTTCATATAGACTTAATTTTATAATTTAAAGAATTTATGTCAAAAATAGATCCTGAATTAAAAAAGAAATTATTAAAGGAATCCCAAGCTCCTTTCAAGGGATTGAGAAGAATATTGTGGATAGCTTTTAGCGGTTCTGCATTTTTGGGACTTCTAATAATGCTTTCCAGAATTGCAAGTGGAACAGAATTACAGCAAAATAACCTTCTCATACAGTTGGGTGCTTGTATAATATTTCCTACTTTATTAATTCTTGACAAAAATAAAGATTAATAAGCTAGATGTTTAATTATTGTGATAACGTCCTCTTTTTAGTGACAAATTTGAATGCTTCAATTACATCTCCTTCAATCCATGAAGAGAATTTATCGCAGCCAACTCCACATTCAAATCCTGTATTTACTTCTTTTACATCATCTTTAGCTCTTTTTAGAGAGTCTAAATTACCCTCAAATATTACTTTATCTGATCTAACAACTCTCAGCGAACAATTCCTTTGTAATTTCCCAGTTTGTATATAACAGCCCGCAATAGCTCCTTTACCGACTGCGAAAGTTGCTCTAACTTCAGCTTGTCCTAATGATTCTTCGACAAGATCGGGTTCAAGAAGACCTTCCATGGCCAACTGAATATCTTCTAAGAGTTTATAGATTACTTCATATTCTCTTATATCAACTTCGTTAGCATCAGCTGCTCTCTTCGCACCAGAAGCCAACGAGGTATTAAATCCAATTATTACTGACCCAGATGCAGCAGCTAGATCTATATCTGTCTCAGTTATTTCTCCAGGAGCAGAAAGTAGAACTCTAACTTGAACTTCATTTTTTGGTAATTGTTCTAGTGATCCTAATATCGCTTCAACACTACCTTGAACATCAGCTTTGAGAATTAAGTTTAACTCCTTAAGTTCTCCATCATTTGCTTGAGTTGATAAGGATGATAAGCTGACTCTTCTAGAGGCCATTTGCTGAGCTAATTTTGTAGCTCTAGCATCTGTTGCCCTTTCTCCTACAATGGCTCTGGCAGTTTTCTCATCAGAATAGACTTCGAATTCATCTCCTGCAGTGGGTACTTCACTGAATCCTAGCGCTTCCACTGGGAATGATGGTCCTGCTTCTTTGATTCTGTTGCCATGTTCATCAACCATTGCTCTAATTTTCCCAAGAACTGAACCCGCAGCTAAAACATCTCCAGATTTCAAGGTCCCATTTTGTACTAACAAAGTAGCAACAGGCCCTTTGGCTTTGTCTAGGTGGGCTTCAATAACAGTACCTTTTGCAAATCTTTCAGGGTTAGCTTGTAGATCTTCTACCTCTGAAACTAATAAAATCATTTCGAGTAATTTATTAATGTTTTGTTTTTTGATAGCACTTACTGGAACCATAACTGTATCTCCTCCCCAATCTTCAGCAATTAAATCTTTTTCTGATAGTTCTTGCTTTACTCTGTCTGGAGATGCCCCTTCTTTGTCAATTTTATTTATTGCAACAACAATTGGTACTTTTGCAGCTCTTGCATGACTGATAGCTTCAAGTGTTTGAGGTCTGCAACCATCATCTGCAGCAACTACGAGAACTGCTACATCTGTAACCTTTGTACCCCTTGCTCTCATTGCAGTAAAGGCTTCATGACCAGGGGTATCAAGAAAAGTTAATTTTTTCTTTTGAGATTCATGTTCAAATTCAACTTGATAAGCTCCAATGTGTTGAGTGATACCCCCTGCTTCCCCCGAAGCTACTCTTGATTCTCTGATGGAATCTAAAAGACTTGTTTTTCCATGATCTACATGACCCATCACTGTAATGACAGGTGGTCTTCTTATTAAATTATCAATATCTTCAGATTCAATCATATCTACTGTTTTTTCAGCAGCTTCTTGGATATCATCTTGCAACACAGGTACCCCAAATTCTTCTGCTACTGTTTCAATAGTTGCTAAGTCGAGTGATTGAGTAACAGTTGCAGTTATTCCTTTAAAAAAGAGGGATTTAATTATTTCAGAACTTTCAAGACTTAATTTATCAGCTAATTCTTGAACTGTTAAATTATCTTCGGGTACTATTATCATTTCAGGCCTTACTTGTTTGGCTTCTTTAGCAGCCTTTAACTCCATAGCTCTTCTTTTCTGCCTTTGCCGAGTAGTCTCTTTTTTCTTCTTTTTAAATTGTTTTATAGTTTTTTGAGATTTGGATTCATCAGACTTTTCTTTCTTTGGACGCGCCAAACTAGCTGATAAGATTGAAATTTTTTCACCGGAATATCCACTAGTTTCAGATGTTAATGAATCATCATTCTCGCCGATAATATGGACTTTCTGCCTTTGTTTTTGGGGATTTTTGCTTCTTAATGCTTCAAGTTTTGCGCTATCATCCCAGTCTGTTCTTCCTGGTTTTTTAGAACTATTTGAAAATGTTCTATTGGGTGGTTTTTTTGAATTAGGGGCAGTATGTGGACGATTATTTGGAGCTTTCGCCTTCTGTTTATTTGACTCAATATTTTGTTTTTCGTTATTCTTTAAAACTTGTTTATCATTCTCAGATTTGTTAGTTTTTTGAAGTTGTAAGAGTTCATTAGGTGATACTGGCTTTCTAATTCCAGGTGATCTTTGACCATTG
>CACLFQ010000010.1 GCA_902606255.1 uncultured Prochlorococcus sp. | reverse complement strand
TTATCCTTTTTCTGTAGAAAAATTTCTCACCACAATTTTGGCAAGTTCCTATGTATTTTAGTTCTCTCCTTTCAATAGGAAATGAGTGCCTCACAGAAATTTGAAAATTCTTCTCTTTCTCATTAATTTGATTCATCTTTTCTAAGAAATTTGGACCATGTATCTCCTTTTTTTTTAATATCCTATCTACCCATGCATGAATCATTTCATGACATAAAGTACTGTTTATTTCACAAGTAGATAATTTACTCAAAATAGGTTTCGATAAGATAATTTCAGAATCTACAAGACCATTAATTCGTTTTCTTTTATAAAAACCAGCAGTAGTTTTTAATCTATTATCACTCCATCTAACTTTTACTAAAGGTTGATTATTAACCACTAGAGAATTTTCAAAATATTGGCTATTAAATTTATGAAATAAAGGTAAAAGAGGAATTACAGGCATTATGGATTAAAATTAGTATTATTTTGACAAAAAAAGCCATCAAAAACGATTTCTTTTCTTAAAGTAATAAAAAACTCAAATCAACATGGATGCAACATTAGTTAAAGATATCGGAATTAAAGCATTATTAGTTGGCGGAGCTGTACTAGTTTCTTTTTGGACTTTTAATGCAGTCAAATTAGTTATAAGCGCCAGAGGAATTAATCCATTAGTAAGAAAGTTTTTTGATCAAATAGCTGCTGGCAGAATTGATGCAGCGTATGGTTTGACTACAAAAACTTATAAAACTCATGTAAAGCGCCAAGACTTTCTTAAATTTTTAGCTAGTTTAAACCTCAATAAATACAGAAATTTAAAATCAGGAAGACCTAGAGTCCAAGAAGATCAAATCATAATAACTTTGAATTTAAAATCAGAAGATAAACAAGATGAGCTCCCATTAGATTTTACTTTCGCAAAAACTGACAATGATTGGAAAATAGACAGAATAGCAAAAGTGAATTAATAATTTCTTGTGAGGCAAAAAGAATTGTTTAAAGAAGAGATAATACATCAATTAGAATTACACCCAAGTAGATTAGATAAAGAAAAAATCATCTCAGAAGCAATGGAACAAGGTCTAGATGATTTTTTTGAGGGAATCCGTATGGCACTTGATCCGTTGGTAACTTTTGGTGTAAAAATTGTTCCTGAAAAAGAGAATGAAAAAAGTCAAAATTTTTTATGGAAAGATTTTAAGGAATTAGCAAATAAGCTTATTCAAAGAAAACTTACTGGTCACGCTGCTCGCGATGCAATTCTTACGGCTATGGAATCTGCCACAAAAGAAGAGTGGAATGGATTTTATAGACGAGTTTTAATTAAAGATCTTAGATGTGGTGTATCTGAAAAAACAATCAACAAGATAGCTAAGAAATTTCCCAAATATGCGATTCCTATTTTTTCTTGTCCTTTAGCTCATGACAGTGCAAATCATGAAAAAAAAATGATAGGAAAAAAGCAAATTGAAATCAAATTAGATGGTGTACGCGTCTTAACTATTATTAGAAAAAATAAAGTAGAAATGTTTTCTCGTAATGGGAAACAATTCCATAATTTTGGTCATATTATCTCAGAAATAGAAAACGTGTTAAAAGAAGATCCTGAACCTCATGACTTAGTCCTAGATGGTGAAGTAATGAGCGCTAACTTTCAGGATTTAATGAAACAGGTTCATAGAAAAGATGGCAAACAAACAAAAGATGCGGTTCTACACCTATTTGACTTATGTCCCCTTGAAAACTTCAAAAAAGGGAGATGGAACTCTAGTCAAACAGCAAGAAGTTTATTAGTAAAAGAATGGGTAGCAAAACATTCTATACTTCTAAGACATATAAAAACACTTGAATGGGAAAATGTAGATCTCGACACCATTGAGGGACAGAAAAGATTTGTAGAGCTGAATAAATCTGCCGTGGAAGGGGGATATGAAGGAGTAATGATTAAAGATCCTGATGCTATGTATGAATGTAAAAGAACACACAGTTGGTTAAAAGCAAAACCTTTCATTGAAGTCACTTTAAAAGTTGTATCGGTTGAGGAAGGCACAGGTCGCAATAAAGGTAGACTAGGAGCTGTCCTAGTTGAAGGGGAAGATGATGGGCATCAATACAGTCTTAGTTGTGGAAGCGGATTTAGTGATATACAACGTGAAGAATATTGGTCAAAACGGAATCAACTTATTGGTCAACTTGTAGAAATCAGAGCTGATGCTAAAACTAAATCTAAGGATGCGGTGGCTTTTAGTCTTAGGTTTCCTAGATTCAAATGCTTTAGAGGATTTAAAGCTGGAGAAAAAATTTAAATTTTAAAAAATAATATTCAACAAAGTAGTCAATAAAAAATGTGGTTTTTAAGTAAAAAAACTAAAAATCTTGTTATAAAATGTAAGAATAATTATCAGGATTTTTTGAAAGACTTATGACGAAGAAAACAGTTTTCAACTACATAAAAACACCTTGTGGACAGGCAAAATATATCGAATTAGAAGCCAACAAAACTTTACTAGGTAAATTTAGGCTTTTGTGGTTTATCTTAATTGCATCTATTAGAGATTGGAATATTAAAGAGTAAATTCTTAGGAGTTTTCAAAATATTCTCTGGAGTATTTAGCCGAGAAATATACAACTAAAAAAGTTGAAATAATTCCAACGATAGTCATATATAAATTATTTGGTGATTGCACATTTTTTAATTCCTGGATACTTTTTGCCAAACTACCTATTGAGCAATAAAGAAAAGTTCCCGGAATTATTCCAAGGAGACCAAGAGCGAAATCTCTAAATTTAACATTATTCAAACCATAAAAATAATTAAGAATACTGAAGGGAAATATCGGCGATAATCTCGCTAAAAAAATTAATTTAAGTCCTCCTTTTTCTACTACTTTTTCCATAACACTTAATTTTGGATAAAGGCTAAAAAGATTTTTTAGCTTTTTTGCAAAAAAACTTTTTGATACAAAAAAAGCAACTGATGCACCTATGGAAGCAGAAATTAAAACGATAATTGAACCTAAATATGAGCCATATAAAAAACCTGATAATAAAGATAACCAAGAAGCTGGAAGTATTAATAAAACAATTAAAATATAAATGCAAACAAACGAAAAGATCCCAATTCCCGTATTAAAAAAAAAAGACAAATTATAAATATTTTCAAGGAATATATTCATTCTCAATTCAAAAGTTCGAGTTTTTTAGTAATTCTCTCCATTTGTACCGAACCCTCGTTTAATTTAAATCTACATTCATCAACAATGTCTTTTGGAGCCTTATCCACGAAATTTTTATTAGATAATCTCTTATTTAAATTATCTAATTCAATAGTCACCTTTTTTAAATCCTTGGTTAACCTTTCCTTTAATGAATCTATATTTACAAAATCCTGAAAAGGTAAGTAAACCTCTAAATCACTAATTATCCCAGAAAAAGATTTATCAAACTCTTTTTTATCAACAGCATTAGGTTTCAAAATAAATACTTCAGAAGATTTAGTTAAGGTTTGAATATCATCAACTAAAATTTTTAAAAAATCAATCAATTCATCATTATCTGAAATTAAGTAAACAGGAACTTTTTCTGATGGCTTGAGGCCTAATTCAGCTCTCAAATTTCTAATCAATCTAATAATTTCAAAGAGCTGCTGAAAGGAATTATCAAGCTTATTATCAACAAATTTATTTTCATGGGTTGGCCATTTTTGAAGAGATAATAATTCTTTATCTGGTTTCAGTTGCAGTACATGCCAAAGTTCTTCAGTAATGTGCGGCATAAAAGGATGAATCATCACCAAAATATCATTGAGCACTTTTATTAAAACCTTTTCAGATATTTGTCTATTTTTAGTCTCTTTATTATTGAACCTTTGTTTAGCAAATTCTACATACCAGTCACAAAAATCATTCCAGGTAAATTCATATAGTAGTTTCGCAGATTCTCCCAATTTATATTCTTTCAACAAAGCAGTGATCTTTATATTTACCTTATTCAGTTTAGATAAAATCCACTTATCACATAACTCTAAAGAAGTTTCATCACTTGCATTAAGCGAATAATTATTGTTAGAAGTTTTATTAATTAATACAAATTTAGTTGCATTCCATAATTTATTAGCAAAATTTCTTGAAGCTTCAACAGTTGAAGATGTATCTTTTTTTCGATCAAAATCAAGCCGAATATCTTGTCCAGCGCCTGCAACTTCTCGAATCAAAGCAAATCGCAAAGCATCAGAACCATATTTATCAATTAATAGTATTGGATCAATGCCATTACCTGAACTTTTACTCATTTTTTTATTATTTTCATCTCGAACTAGACCATGAATATAAACATCCTTAAAAGGAATATTATTCGTAAAAGTATTCCCCATCATTGTCATTCTGGCCACCCAGAAGAAAATAATATCGAAACCCGTTACAAGAACACTATTTGGATACCATTTTTTAAAATCGGGGTCATTTGTATTTGGCCAACCAAGGGTTGAGAAAGGCCATAAACCACTTGAAAACCAAGTATCCAAAACATCTTTATCACGAACCAATTTAATATTTAATCCAAATTGTTTATTAGCTTTGATTAAGGCATCCTCTTCATTTATTGCAACGACATATGGAGTATTTTGTTCTATTGTGTCTTGAGATTCCTCTAAAACGTACCATGCAGGTATTTGGTGCCCCCACCATAATTGCCTACTGATACACCAATCATTAATATTCTCTAACCAATCCTTATAAACTTTCTCCCAGCGTGGGGGAATAAAAGATGGTTTTTTAGAATCAATTTCATTAAGACATCCTTGAGATATTTCATCCATTTTCAAAAACCATTGTGTTGACAATAAAGGTTCAATTGGAACCTTACCTCTATCAGAAAAAGGAACAGTATGTTTATAATCCTCTATCTTTGTCAAAAGGCCTAAGTTATCCAATTCTTTGATAATTTTCTTTCTAGCCTCATATCTATCTAAATTTTGAAATTTGCCTGCATTAATATTTAAAGTTCCATCCTTGTTCATTACATTAATCTGTTTTAAATTATGCCTTTTTCCTATTGCAAAATCATTTGGATCGTGGGCTGGAGTAACCTTGACACATCCTGTACCAAAATCTTTATCAACATGTGAATCAGCGATAATAGGTATTTCTCTATCAACGAAAGGGACTTTTACTTTGACACCAATAAATTCTTTATATCTATCATCATCAGGATTAACTGCCACAGCAGTATCGCCCAAAAGAGTTTCTGGCCTTGTTGTTGCAACCTCTAAGTACTTATCTAAGTGTACTCCACTTTCAGAAATTAAAGGGTATTTAAAATGCCATAAATGACCATTGACTTCTTGCATTTCAACTTCAAGATCACTTACGGCAGATTGAGATTCAGGACACCAATTTACTAAATATTCACCTCTATAAATTAAATTCTTTTTATAAAGAATATTAAAAGCCTCAACAACTGCCTCATTTAATTTTTGATCCAGAGTAAATCTTTCTCGAGTCCAGTCAACTGAATATCCTATCCTTTTTAATTGAGAAACTATTCTGCCGCCACTTTGTTCTTTCCAGTTCCATGCTCTTTTAAGAAATTCATCTCTTCCAACATCCTCGCTTGTTTTACCCTCGCTTTTTAATTGTTTTTCGAGAATAGTTTGAACAGCTATTGAAGCATGATCAGTTCCTGGTAGACACAAAACATTCTTACCTAAAAGTCTTTGAAAACGAACTACAACATCTATCAAAGCTGTATTAAATGCATGTCCCATATGCAAAGATCCAGTTACATTTGGTGGTGGTATGACAATACAAAAAGGTTCCCCTTCATCCTCAGGGTTAGGACTAAACGCCTTTAAACTTTCCCATTTTCCTTGCCACTTTTTCTCTACTTCAAAAGGTGAATAATTCTTTAAAGATAATTCATCATTCATCTCTGTCATATGCAAATTTTATTTCAATAAACTTTTAATTTATTTTATCTTGATAGCAGCCAATTAATGAAAATAATATTAGTTTGCAAAAAAAGACACATTCATTCTACAAAAGTTTGAAGCCAGAACCGCAAGAACAACGTTTTGCATTTTTTGGTGTTGAAATAAGAAATCCACCACCGCTTAAATCACCGTAATAATCTAATTTAAAATCTTTCAGTAAATTAAACTTTTTTACATCCGCGTATAGAGTGACTCCTTCCATTCTTGAGATAGGGGATCCATTACATGTACCTGGCCTTAATTTAATATGCATCCATCCTTCGGAACAATTTTTATCCTCAACTAAATCAATTGACATTTCTCCAGGAGAACCTCCAAAAGAAGATTGCCTAGATAATTCTGAAGCAGCGCTTTGACTGATTGAAAGATTGACGATCTCAGTCATTAGAAAAATAATAAATGGGCGATCCAGGGTTCGAACCAGGGACATCCTGCTTGTAAGGCAGGCGCTCTACCGCTGAGCTAATCGCCCTTACAAAAAACCATTCTAATGGATGAAGTTGAAATATTTGTACTAAGTATTTAAATATTTCATGATTAAGGCAAAATTGAATTAATAAAATATATCCTATGTCCTCAAACGATAGAAATAACCTGCAAAAAAATTCCGATTTAGAGACTTTAGAGAGCTTTAAAATTTTAATATCTAATATCAAATCATTGAAAGATAAAACTTGGGGATGCCCATGGCAGAAAATACAGTCTCATAAATCATTGATCCCATTCTTAAATGAAGAAAGTAGTGAATTTATAGATGCGATATATGAAAAAAATGCGGATAACATCTGTGAAGAGTTAGGAGATCTTTTATTTCAAGTAATGCTGCATTCTGAAATCGGTTACGAAAACAAAGAATTTGAACTAAATGATGTTATAAAAAATATAAACAAGAAAATTGTTAATAGACATCCATATATTTTTAACAAAAAAGAAAAAGTATCTCTAGAAAAATCGCAACAGATTTGGGGAAATATTAAAAATTCAGAAAAAAAAGAACCTCATATTGAATCATCGATAAGTAAAAATTTAAATTTGAAAATCAAAAATTTACCTCCAACAGTTGGAACAGATAAAATCATAAATGTTGTTAAAGAATATGGTTTTAAATGGGAGAGTACCGATCAGATTTTTGAAAAGTTAGAAGAAGAGATTAATGAATTAAAGGAAGCAATAAAAAGTAAAAATGATTCAGACATAAAAAATGAATATGGCGATATTTACTTTACCCTTCTGAATCTCTCAAACTTTTTAAAAATAAATCCTGAATCAGCTCTTCAAAAAACTAATAAAAAATTTTTAGACAGATTTTCAATCATTGAACATCATGCAGGAGATAATATTAAAAAACAAACCCCTAAAGATTTTCAACGGCTTTGGCAAATAGCCAAGCAAAAACTTAAAAGAAAAAATTCTTAAAAAGCAAATGACTCATATTTCAACATGGATAGATGAATATCATAAAGGCTCAAGATTCGGCCTAAATGGAGAAATCTTAATTAAACAGAACTCAAAATATCAAGAAATTATTGTTATTGAAAATGAATATTATGGCAGAGCTTTAATGCTCGATGGTTGTTGGATGACATCATTTAAAGACGATAAATATTATCATGAGTGTCTTGTGCATCCAGCATTAAGTAGCATTGACGAAAAATCTAATGTACTAATTATTGGTGGAGGAGACGGTGGTACTGCAAGAGAATGCGTTAAATACTCACAAATATCAAAAATTGATCTGGTAGAGATTGATGAGGAAGTAATCAAAATATCTAAAAAATTTTTAAAAAAAATTGGTGGCGAAGCATGGAATGACAAAAGATTAAAGATTCATATTGATGATGGTGTTCAATGGGTAAAAAAAACAAGAGATAATTTTTACGACGTTATATTTATAGATTGTTCAGATCCCTCAGAATTTTCAAATTTATTATTTTCAGATTTGTTTTATAGAGAATGCAAAAGAATTCTTAAAAAAAATGGTATTTTAGCAACGCAAAGCGAATCACCTGAATCCTTCAAAAATATTCACATAAGTATTTTGAAAACCCTGAAAAAAATCTTTAAAGTCTCTGAAACTATGTATTCTTTTGTGCCTATATATCCAAGCGGTATTTGGAGTTGGACATTCGCTTCTGAAGAAGTTCTAAATTTGTCAAAGCAAAATTACATTGAAACCCTGAGAATAGAAAAAGGTTGTGAAATTTGGAATTTAAATTTTCAAAATGCAGCATTCAAAATGATGCCAAATAAAATTGTAAAAGAACTCAATTCATAGAATGATAAAAAATTTATTTGATAACGAAAATGCGATTTTTATGGGATCAAAAAGAAGCCCTGATGATTGCGCAATTGGTATATTTGGAGTCAATTATGATGGGACATGTTCGTTCAAACCTGGAGCTAGATTCGGTCCAGAAGCGATAAGACAAGTCAGCTCATGTTTAGAAACATATTGTCCAAAACTAAATAAAGACTTAGAAGATATTATGTATGTTGATTTTGGGTCAATAATAATTGATAAAAATGACTCAAAGTCTGTAATTGAATCGGTCAAATTAGCAACAAATTTTTTAATTAATAAACGCCTTAGTCCTATTATGCTTGGAGGTGAGCACTCTATTACCACAGGTGCTATTGAAGGATTAGTAAAAAAATATCCAGATTTGATATTGGTTCAACTAGATGCTCATGCAGATTTAAGAGAATCATATATAGGAAATAAACATAGTCATGCTTGTACAATGAAAAGATGCTTAGAGGTGCTACCTGAAAAGAAAATTTTGCAAGTAGGAATAAGAAGTGGGACTAAAGAAGAATTTCAATTTATGCATAATAACAATCAATTAGTTAACTTTTGCCCAGGCGGAAATGCACAAAAGTTAAGACAAGCTCTTCTACCCTACTCTAAGTGTCCAATTTATTTAACAATAGACTTAGATTGGTTTGATCCCAGTTTATTAGCAGGGACGGGAACTCCAGAACCGGGAGGATTTTTTTGGAATGATTTTGAAGAAATCCTGAATACTTTAAGAGACTTTAGAATTGTGGCTTCAGACATTGTGGAATTATCTCCAGAAATTGATAAAAGCGGAGTTAGCAGCATAGTTGCAGCCAAAGTACTTAGAAGCTTAATTTTGTCATTAGAAAATATGCAATAAAAAATTTCTAAACTAAAGTGTAAAAATAGTAAATTAAAATTTAATATTTCATGGATTTGCTTAAAAGTCCTCTGTATTCGAAATATGTTCAATCCAATGCAAAATTAGTGAATTTTGCAGGCTGGGAAATGCCAATATCATTTTCAGGATTAATCAAAGAGCATGAATCAGTTAGATCTTCAGCAGGATTGTTTGATATTTCTCACATGGGTGTAATTTCTATCAAGGGAATCAATCCAAAGGATTATATTCAAAAATTTTTTCCTACAAATTTATACTCCTTTTCTGAAGGTCAGGGACTTTATACAGTAATGCTCAATGAAAAAGGAGGAATAATAGATGACTTAATAATTTATGACCTTGGTATACAAGAAAATGATATATCAGAAGTATTGTTAATAGTTAATGCAAGTAGATATGACGTAGATTTTCAGTGGATAAAAAATAATTTAAATAATTATGAAATTTCGATAACAAACTTTAAAAAAGACAAAGTACTTTTAGCACTGCAGGGAAAAAACTCATTCGATATATTTGAAGAATGGATTGAATCATCGATATCACATATCCCTAACTTTGGATGCGAATATAAAATTTTTGAACATATTTCGCCTAAAGAAAAAATCTTCGTTTCGAAGACAGGATATACAGGGGAAAATGGTCTAGAAATACTTTTATCTAAAAAAGCAGCAATTAATTTATGGGATTTCTCAATTTCCAAAAATGTTGCACCTTGTGGTTTAGGAGCTAGAGATACACTTAGACTTGAAGCAGGCATGCATCTTTATGGCCAAGACATCAATGAAGAAACTTCTCCATATGAAGCAGGTTTAGGATGGCTAGTACATCTAGAAAATAATCACGAATTCTTTGGAAGAAGATTTCTTGAAGAGCAGTCAAGATTAGGTATTCAAAAAAAGTTAATTGGTCTCTCTATAGAAGGTAAAGCAATAGGAAGAAAAGGTTGCGCAGTACTAAAAGGTGAAGATAATATTGGAACTATCACTAGCGGCAGTTGGTCTCCAACTAAACAACAAGCTATAGCTTTTGCATACATCAATACTTCGCATGCCTTAATAAATAATGAAGTTCAAATATTAATAAGAGGCAAAAAATTCAAAGGGGTTATAACAAAAAGAGCGTTTTATAAAAAGAATTATTAACTAAATTTGCCCTCAAAGAATTATTATAAGTTATTGATAAATAAATCATACTTAGATGAGAAACAAAATTTGTGAAGAACTCAATAATACAGATATTGGTAAATTAGTTAATCTATGCGGATGGGTAGATAGAAGAAGAGATCATGGTGGTGTAATTTTTATTGATTTAAGAGACCATAGTGGATTCTTACAAATAACAATTAACCCCGATGATGGAGCAAATCTATTTAAACAAGCTGAAACGCTAAGAAATGAGACGGTAATAATGGTTAGCGGAATTATTAATGAAAGGCCCAAAGATTCAATAAATAAAAATTTAAGTACTGGAGAGTTAGAGCTTAAGGTTAAAGATTTGCAAATTCTCAACCAAATTAAAAAAAACCTACCTTTTCCAGTGTCTATACATGATTATGAAAATACAAAAGAAGAACTCAGATTAAAATATAGATACCTTGATTTAAGAAGGGGCAAATTACTAGAAAATTTAAAAACAAGACACAAGATTATTAAAGTTGCTAGAGAATTTCTTGATAATTTTGGATTTACTGAAGTAGAGACTCCATTACTTACAAAATCAACTCCAGAAGGCGCTCGCGATTTTCTTGTTCCTGCACGTCTTTCGAATGGAGAATTTTTTGCTCTACCCCAATCCCCACAACTATTTAAACAACTTTTAATGGTTGGGGGCTTAGATAAGTATTATCAAATCGCAAAATGTTTCCGTGATGAAGACTTAAGGGCAGATAGACAGCCAGAGTTTACTCAATTAGATATTGAGATGAGCTTTATTAGTGAAGAAGAAATAATTTCTTTTAATGAAAGTCTTATAAAAAAAATATGGAAAGAAGTGTTAAATATTAATTTTGATAATGCTTTTCCAAGAATGTCATGGCAAGCAGCAATGGATAATTATGGCACTGATAGACCAGATACTAGATATCAAATGTTATTAAAAGATTTAGGAGAAGTACTAAGTGATATTGGCTTTAATATTTTCACCAAGGCAATTAAGTCTGGAGGTTCTATAAAATCCATAACAGTCAAAGGAGGTAATTCAAGAATTAGCAACGTAAGAATCAAACCAGGAGGTGATATCTTCCAAGTAGCTCAAGATGCTGGAGCTGGTGGTTTGGCCTTTATAAGGGTCAAAGGAGATGAACTTGAGACTATTGGGGCAATTAAAAATAATCTAAATGAAGAGCATATAGCTGATATTTTAAGAATCACCGAAGCGCAAGATGGAGACTTAATCCTCTTGGGAGCTGGAGATAAACAAATTGTCAACCAGTCATTAGATAGAGTAAGACAATACATCGCAAAAGACTTAAATCTCATAGATAAAAGTAAATGGAATTTCCTATGGGTAACTGATTTCCCTATGTTTGAGAGAAATGAAGATGAAGATAGATATGAAGCTTTACATCATCCTTTTTGTTCTCCAAAAAATATAAAGTCTGAAAATTCTGAAAACTTGAAACAAGAAATTGAGAACTCTATAGCCAATGCTTATGACTTAGTTCTTAATGGATTGGAGTTAGGAGGTGGCTCTTTACGTATTCATGAAGCGAACTTGCAAAGAGAGGTTCTGAAAAAAGTAGGACTTTCTAATAAAGAAATTGATGAAAAATTTGGATTTTTACTAGAAGCCTTAGAAATGGGTGCTCCTCCTCATGGTGGGATAGCGTTTGGATTAGATCGTATTACCATGCTAATCATAGGTGCAGATTCAATCAGAGAAACCATTGCTTTTCCAAAAAATCAACAAGCAAAATGTCTTCTCACAAATGCGCCTTCAAATGTCTCAGAATCACAATTAAAAGAATTGGATATTGAAATAACAATTGATGAATAAGAATATATATGGATGTTCTAAAAGTTTTTTGTTTAAATAAAATATAAGGAGGATGTGCTTAATTAAAAATATTTAATGTCAAAATTTGTTTTTGTCACCGGAGGTGTAGTTTCTAGCATTGGTAAAGGAATTGTAGCTGCAAGCTTAGGTAGATTATTAAAGTCTAGAGGATATAGTGTTTCAATATTAAAACTAGATCCCTATCTAAATGTTGATCCAGGCACAATGAGCCCTTTCCAACATGGAGAAGTATTTGTAACCGAAGATGGGGCTGAAACCGATCTAGATTTAGGTCACTATGAAAGATTTACTGATACTGCAATGACTAGGTTGAATAGTGTAACAACGGGATCTATTTATCAAGCAGTTATTAATAAAGAAAGAAGAGGTAGTTATAACGGTGGAACTGTGCAAGTAATACCTCACATAACGGGAGAAATTAGAGAAAGGATTCATAGAGTAGCCGCCAACAGCAATGCAGATATTATTATTACTGAAATTGGTGGAACAGTTGGTGATATTGAATCTTTGCCTTTTTTAGAGGCAATAAGAGAATTCAGAAATGATGTCAATAGGAATGATGTTGCGTACATACACGTAACATTACTTCCCTACATCAAAACCTCTGGCGAAATAAAAACTAAGCCAACACAACATTCAGTAAAAGAATTAAGATCAATTGGAATTCAGCCAGATTTACTTGTATGCCGAAGTGATAAATCAATAAATGAGGGTCTTAAAAAGAAACTTAGTGGATTTTGTGGAGTAAATATTAAGTCAGTAATAGAAGCATTAGACGCAGATAGTATTTATTCTGTGCCTCTTGCTTTAAAAAAAGAGGGTTTGTGCAAAGAAACTCTGAAGTATCTTGAACTAGAAGACAAACAATGTGATTTGAAAAATTGGGAAGCACTAATTCACAATCTAAGAAATCCTGGAGATCCAATAAAAGTTGCTCTTGTAGGCAAATATATTGAACTTGGAGATGCATATTTATCTGTAGTTGAAGCTTTAAGACATGCATGCATTGAGAACAAGGCTTTATTGGATTTACATTGGGTAAGCGCTGAAATGATAGAAAAAGATTCTGCAGAAACTTACTTAAATGAAGTTGATGCAATTGTTGTACCTGGAGGATTTGGAAATAGAGGAGTTAATGGCAAAATTTCAGCTATAAAATTCGCAAGGGAAAAGAAAATTCCATTTTTAGGACTGTGCCTTGGTATGCAATGTGCAGTTATAGAATGGGCTAGGAATGTAGCTAATCTTCCAGATGCATCTAGTTCTGAACTAGACCCAGATACTCCCAATCCAGTGATACATTTATTACCAGAACAGGAAGATGTAGTTGATTTAGGTGGGACAATGAGACTTGGAGTTTATCCATGTAGATTGACAAACAATACAACTGGGAAAAACTTATATGATGAAGATATTATTTATGAGAGACATCGCCATAGATACGAATTTAATAATTACTACAAACAAAGTTTTTTAAATTCCGGATACAAAATTAGTGGTACATCACCAGATGGCAGATTAGTTGAGTTAATTGAGTTAGAAAATCATCCTTACTTCTTAGCATGTCAATATCATCCTGAGTTTTTATCAAGACCTGGCAAACCTCACCCTTTATTTCAAGGATTAATAAAAGCCTCTCAAGAAAAGTTAATTAAATCAAATTAATATTCTTTATTTTTTTTAATGGAAAAATGACAAATTTTTTACCATTAGTCGAACAATTTCATTCATTACAAGGTGAAGGTTATCACGCTGGAAAAAGTGCTTTTTTTGTGAGATTAGCTGGTTGTAAAGTTGGATGTTCGTGGTGCGATACCAAGAATTCATGGGATGAGAAGAAGTACCCCTCTATATCAATTGAAAAAATAATAGATCGCATAAAAATTGCCAGAGAGAAAGGAGCATCTTTTTGCGTTATTACAGGTGGAGAACCTCTACAACATAACTTAGATGATTTTTGCAAAGCCATAAAAAAAATGACGATGGGAGAAGAACAAAACTCAATGAAGATTCATATTGAGACAAGTGGAGTTAATTCGATATCAGGAAGTTATGATTGGATTACTTTATCTCCTAAAAGACACTCACCTCCAAAAAATTATTTTTTAAAAAACTGTAATGAAATCAAAATAATCATAAATGAAATAGAAGATATTGAATTTGCTATTCAAATAAAAAAAGAAACTTTAAAACAATATCAACTCTCAAAAAGCGAAGATGGCTTAAAAAAAGAAGATAAAATTTTTTATTTACAGCCAGCATGGAATAATGCAAATGGTTTTTCACTAGCTATTGATTTCATAAAAAATAACCCCGATTGGAAATTGAGTCTTCAAACTCACAAATACTTAAAAATTCAATGAAATCATATGACTCTTAAAAATAAATCGATAGTAGTTTTATTATCTGGAGGTTTAGATTCTTCTACAGTTACTGGCATCGCAAAAAAATCAGAAGCTAAAATTTTTGGCCTTTCATTTGATTACGGTCAACGTCATAAAAAAGAATTACATTCTGCATCAATAATTGCAAAACACTTTGATATCGAAGAATTTAAGATCATAAAGCTTGACTTATCTCTATGGGGAGGCTCTTCATTAACTGATACTCAAAAAAATATTCCGATAGAAGGAGTTCAAACCAATGCAATTCCTAATACTTATGTTCCTGGGAGAAATACTATATTTATTTCCGTGGCACTAAGTTACGCCGAAGCAATAGATGCTGATTTTATAGGATTAGGAGTTAATGCACTGGATTATTCTGGTTATCCAGATTGCAGGCCTGACTACATTAAAAAATTTCAAGAATTAGCAGATTTAGCCAATAAAAGAGGAAGAGAAAATAACCCAATAAAACTTTGGACACCACTATTAGATTTAAATAAAGAGGAAATTATTCAATTAGCTTTTGACAATCATGTCCCTTTAGATAAAACATGGAGTTGTTATTCAGGTAATTCAAAACCATGCGGTAAGTGTGATAGCTGCAGAATTAGAAATGCCGCTTATGAAAAATGGCTCAATAACAATAATAAAAAATGAAAATAAAAAAAATAATTCTAGAAAAATGGATAGATCCAGAACTTATTACGCATCATCTAACAAAAAAATATGGAGATAAAGGATTAGCTTGGCTAGACAGTGATGGCAAAGAAAATGGGGAATGGTCAATAATAGGAATTAAACCTAAAAAAACAATCCAATCAAGAGATATCAATAACTTAGACAAAACTAATAATCCCTTTAACAATTTAAAAAATATTGAAAAAGGATTTTGGATCGGATGGTTAAGTTATGAAGCTGGAGTATACATAGAGCCAAAAAACCCATGGCGACAATCTGATATGGCAACTTTATGGATTGCATCATATGATCCAATCATTAAATGTAATCTAATAAAAAAAGAAATAATTATCGAAGGCACAAACTCATATGAAATGATGAATTATAAAAATATAATCAATAATATAAGCACTATTGAAGAGGAAAATATTATTAAATCAAATTTGAATTTTGATTTTTCAAAAATTAATTTGGACGAAATGGCCGAAAAATTTCAGGAAAATATTGTAAAATTGAAAAAATTAATTTCTTTAGGAGATTTATTTCAAGCGAACCTAACAACTAAATGCGTAATTGAATCTTCAAAAAACTATAGTCCTTTAGATATATATTTAAAAATAAGAGGCAAATTAAGAGCTCCCTTTGGAGGAATAATAGTAAATAATAATGATAATTATAAAGAGGCGGTATTATCTACCTCACCAGAAAGATTTATAAAAATAGACAATAATAATTTTGTAGAATCAAGGCCCATCAAAGGAACTAGATCCAGAGATAAAGATTTAAATCAAGACGCACTGAATGCTATCGATTTAATAACAAATGAGAAAGACAGAGCTGAAAATATTATGATTGTCGACCTTATAAGGAATGACTTAAGTAAAGTTTGTGAAACAGGAAGTATTATGGTACCCGAAATATTAAAGCTTGAAAGTTTCTTAAAAGTTCATCATCTAACTTCAGTAATCAGAGGCAAATTAAAAAAAGGCAAGAACTGGATTGATTTACTAAAAGCATGTTGGCCTGGAGGTTCTATAACTGGAGCACCTAAATTAAGATCATGTCAAAGACTTTTTGAATTAGAAGAATATGAACGCGGACCATACTGCGGCTCATTTTTGAAGCTTGACTGGAATGGAGAATTTGACAGTAATATACTAATAAGATCATTTTTAATTAAAGACAAAACAATCAATATATATGCTGGTTGCGGAATAGTGATTGACTCTAATCCTGAAGAGGAAACTAATGAACTAAAGTGGAAACTTTTACCATTAATTGATTCATTAAAATGAGAGCAACATTAGGATGGTACAAAGATCAATGGCTAGACATTGATAAAATATTAATTGCTGCAAATAATAGAGGATTAAAATTTGCTGATGGTATATTTGAAACCATTTTAATAAAGCAAAATAAACCTATACTTTTTGATGAACACCTGAAAAGGTTAGAAAAAAGTAGCAAAATTTTGAATATTAATCTCAAAATAAATAAATTAACTTTGAAACAACTTATTAATGATGGAATTAGAAAGTTATCTCTTAAGAATGATCAATTTGCTTCAGTGAGGATAAACTATAGTCGAGGAACTAATGAAGGTCGAACACTAACAATTAATAGCACTTTAGATACAAAAGATTTAGAAAATTTATGGCTTGAATTCTACAGAATAAAACCTAATTTTAATCCCATAAGCGTTTTTATTAGTCAAACGGAAAAAATAAATGAATTCAGTCTTATCAGTAAATGCAAAACATTTTCATATAATCAAGCAATACAAGTTTTGACAGAGGCTAATGAAAAATCATTTGATGATTCTATTCTGTTGAATACGTCAGGTGAACTTTGTTGTGGAAGCACATTTAATCTTCTAATTAAAAGAAATAATCAATGGATAACACCTAGAAAAGAAAGCGGCTGTTTAGAAGGAATAATGGTTGCTAAGGCTTTGAAATTAAATATTGTAAAAGAAGAATTAATTGCTCCAGAATTTCAGGATGATGACATAATGGTTGCAATAAATAGCTTATCTTGCAGACAAATTAATCAGGTTAATGATTTAAAGCTGAGCCCTAAATTAGATCCAATTTACTTTTGGGATTTATTATATAATTGAACTTTACTAATATCAGATAAATAGACATCAGATAATTTAGTTATATTGTTATTAACCTTAAATTCAACAATTTTTCCAATAATGATAATTGATGGAGATAAAAATTCTTTATCTTTGATTTTATAAGCCAGTTTATCTAATTTCTCTATAAAACATTTTTGATTTTTCAAAGTAGCTTCTTGAATTACAGCGCATTTTGTATTCTTAGATAGACCACCTAAAATTAATTCTTCAACAATAAATTCAATATTTTTTATACCCATAAAAATAACTAAGCTATCTGATGATTTAGCTAAATCCCTCCAATTGACGCTCTTTTTTTCCTTATCAACATGCTCATGCCCAGTAACGAAAGTTACAGAACTCGCAGCATCTCTATGGGTTAGTGGAATACCAAAATATGAGGGAGCAGCAATACCAGAAGTAATACCAGGTACTATTTCAACTACAACTCCATTTTTTTCTAAAAACGATACTTCTTCACCACCCCTAGAAAAAACGAATGGATCTCCCCCTTTAAGCCTTACAACATTTTTGCCTTCTTTTGCCAATTTCACAATGAGAGCATTAGTTTCAGCCTGTGGTACAGAACACTTTCCAGCTCTTTTGCCTACATGAAAAATTTCTGTATTTTTTCCTGCCTCTTTTGTTATTTCATACGGAATTAAAGCGTCATGAACTAATGCATCACAATTTTTTATTAGGCGTAAAGCTTTTAGTGTTAAAAGCTCAGGGTCACCAGGACCTGCTCCAACTAAATAAACAATCCCAGGCACATTAATCTCCATTAACAAGTATGGTAGTAGAAGTTAATCACAATGAAGGTAAATATTGTGAAAGAAAGTTTATTGAAAAAAAATAAAAAATTTACTCTTCTTAGTGCTTTTATCACTCTTCTAAATGATCGTTTAAGTGAAAGTATACTATTGCCCATTTTACCCTCTTTTGTTTTACTTTTTGACTCTAAAGCTAGTACATATGGCTTATTATCTTGCACTTACCAATTAGCTCAATTTGCAGCTTCTCCTGTTATTGGAATTATGAGTGATAGATACGGAAGAAGACCTGTCACTCTTTTTTGTATTACTGGTTCAGTAATAGGGATATCAATATTATCTTTTACGGTTCTTTTTAATTGGTCAAATTCAATAGCGTCTATCCCGTTATTTTTATTATTCTTGGCGAGACTAATTGACGGCTTAAGTGGGGGAACTGCAGCTACTGCAACAACTATTCTTGCAGACATTTCAAGCCCTGAAAAAAGAGCAAAAACATTTGGTCTTATTGGTGTAGCTTTTGGTTTAAGTTTTTTCTTAGGAAATATTTTTGTTGTAATTTTTGCAAAAAATACAAATAATAATTTTATTGTTCCAGTTTTGATAGCCTCAATCATTCCAATAATAAATTTTCTCCTTGTATTTTTTTACTTACCAGAAACTAAACCAAATAATGCCTCTAGTAAATCAAAAACGTTTTTTAAAAACCCTTTAAAAGAGCTATTTAAAGTTTTCAAAGAAGAAAAGATTAAAAAATTATCATTAGCTTTTTTTATTTACTTTATTGCTTTTACTGGATTGACCAATATCCTAATATTTTTCCTTCAAGAATCTTTGAACTGGACGACCAAAGCATCAAGCGGAACTCTTGTTTTAGTAGGAGTTATAGCAATTATTGTTCAGGGAGGACTTATTGGTCCTCTAGTAAAGGAATTTGGCGAAATGAGATTAACACTTATAGGATCAGGCTTCATTCTTGTGGCATGTTCACTTTTAATAACTGCTCCAAAAGAAAATGCGACAATTAATATTTATTCAGCTGTTTCATTTTTGGCAATTGGGGCAGGGTTAATTACGCCTACCTTAAGAGCTCTAATATCAAATAAATTAGAAGTTGATAAACAAGGCTCAATTCTAAGTAACCTTCAGGGTCTACAAAGTCTTGGAGGGGTTTTAGGAATTGCAATAGCCGGGAGAGTTTATGATAGTTTTGGCCCTAAATCACCTTTTATAGCTGGTTCCGTTATCTTAATTTTCATGATATACCTTATTGCAGAGGGTAAAAATAATAATTCTTTTAACAATCAAAAATCAAAAGTACTTTAATGAAAAGCCAGTCTGATGTTTTTATTAATAGAGAATTAAGTTGGATTGAATTCAATAAAAGAGTACTACTAACTGGTATGGAAAAGGAGTACAAAATCCTAGATAAAGTAAAATTTTGTTCAATTTTTAGCAATAATCTTGATGAATTTTTTATGGTAAGGGTAGCCTCATTAAAAGCTCAAGTAGAAGCAGGTATTACTAAAAAAAGTATTGATGGACTTACCCCTAAAGAGCAATTAACAAGAATCAATAAAGAAGTAAAAAATTTAACTAATTTGCAGGAAAACTATGTAAATAATGAATTAAATAGTGAATTAAAAAAACAAGGTGTAATTTTAAAAAAATATAAGGATTTAAGTGAAAATCAAAAAAATTGGTGTGATAACTACTTTACTTCATCTGTATTTCCTTTATTAACTCCATTAGTTGTTGATCCAGCACATCCATTCCCGTTTATAAGTAATTTAAGTCTAAACTTAGCCGCTTTAATAAGGGATGGGGAAGATTCTAAATATCAGTTTGTCAGAGTAAAAATACCCACAAAAAATATAAACCGATTTATACAAATTCCCAATGAAATTATCCAATATAATGATGAACGTGCTCACTTTTTTATAAGTGTTGAAGATTTAATTGGGAATAACATAAATAATTTATTTAGCGGAATGGATTGTATAAATTACTCTTTTTTTAGAGTAACAAGAGATGCAGATTTAGAATTAAAAGAACTTGAAGCTGATGATCTGCTTTTAGCAGTTGAACAAAGTTTGCAAAAGAGAAGATTAGGTGGAGATGTAGTTAGATTAGAAGTTGATTCGAATATGCCAGAAAACATTCTAAAATTACTTATTGAAAGTATCTCAATACACAAAGAATATATATACTTTTGCAAAAGTCTATTAGGCCTTGACGATTTAAATCAACTAACAAAAATTAATAGAGATGATTTAAAAGAAAATCTGCTAATAGGTAAAACTCACCCACAATTAAAAAATTTAGATTTGCCTTCTAACGAAAACCTCAATTCTATTTTTAAGATACTTAGGAAAAAAAATGTTCTGCTTCATCATCCTTACGACTTATTTAAAACTTCAGTGGAAGAATTTATAAACAGAGCAGCTGATGATCCACTTGTAATGGCTGTAAAAATTACTTTATATCGGGTTTCTAAAGATTCGCCTATTATCGCTGCTTTAATGAGAGCTGCAGAAAATGGAAAAGAAGTAATGACTCTTGTTGAACTAAAAGCAAGATTTGATGAAGACAATAATATTCAATGGGCAAAACAACTTGAACAAGCAGGAATTCACGTTGTCTATGGAATTATAGGATTTAAAACACATACAAAAATAGCTTTAATAGTTAGAAAAGAAAAAGGACGATTAAGAAATTATTTTCATATTGGAACAGGAAATTATAACTCTAATACTTCAAAGTTTTATACAGATTTGGGATTACTTTCAACAGATCCAGATATTGCATCAGATTTACTTGAGTTATTTAATTACTTATCAGGTTTTTCAAAACAAAAAAGTTATCAAAAATTATTAGTTTCTCCCTCATCGATGAGAGAGAAGTTCATATTCCTCATAAAGAGAGAAATTAAAAATGCAGGTGAAGGTAAAAAAGCTGAAATAATTGCAAAAATGAATTCTTTAGTAGATTCAGAAATAATTAAACTTCTTTATTTAGCTTCTGACTCAGGTGTAAAAATTAATCTTATAGTTAGAGGTATTTGTTGCTTATATCCCCAAAGAAAAAATTTAAGTGAAAATATTAAAGTTAAAAGCATTATTGGGCATTTTCTTGAGCATTCAAGAATTTTTTGGTTTTGTAATGACGATAATAATGAGGTTTTTATTGGGAGTGCAGATTGGATGAGAAGAAACCTTGATAGAAGGATAGAGGCTATTACTCCAATAGAAGATTCTGAATTAAAATCTCAACTTAAAGCTCTTTTGCAAACATATATTAAAGATAATTACTTTTCTTGGATAATGAAAGAAGATGGTTCTTATGCAAAATATGCATTAGATTCGGCGGAAAATAATCGTTCACAAATGGATCTCATAGAACAACAAATACAATATTGATTTTTATAACATTTAAAAAAATACTTAATATTTTAAAATTATTTTTATTTTTATAAAACCCTTTCATATCAAGAGATTTCAAGAAATTAAGAAAAAAAGGGATTTTTTTGTCTTTAAAGTTTCAACGTAAAAGTAGTTTTTATTTCAATTTCAGTGCTAGCTTTTTAAAAAATCCATTATTTAGGAGGCCAGGGTGATGGGGATCCCTCTGGAATCTGTAAAAAGCTCTTCAGATAAAAATTTTGATGAGCCAAGATTACCAAACACTTCGGGCAAGTCTCGAAAATCGAAATCCAGTCTTACTGCAAAACAAAGCCAAAAAAAATCTGGAAGACTCGCTTCAGATTCTATTGGCCATTACTTAAGTAGCATTGGTAGAGTGCCTCTTTTGACTCCAGCAGAGGAAATTGAGTTAGCTCATCATGTTCAGAACATGAAAAAGTTGCTACAAATTCCTGAAACTGATAGAACGCGACGCAATCTTTATCAAATTAAGATTGGCAAAAGAGCCAGAGATAGAATGATGGCAGCTAATCTAAGACTAGTTGTCTCCGTTGCAAAAAAATACCAAAATCAAGGGCTTGAATTATTGGACCTTGTTCAAGAAGGCGCTATTGGCCTTGAAAGAGCTGTAGATAAATTTGATCCTGCTATGGGATATAAATTCTCAACTTATGCTTACTGGTGGATTAGGCAAGGAATGACAAGGGCTATTGATAACAGTGCAAGAACAATCCGTTTGCCTATTCACATAAGTGAAAAACTATCGAAAATGAGAAGAGTCTCTAGAGAATTATCGCATAAATTTGGTAGACAACCTACCAGATTAGAAATGGCAACTGAGATGGGCATTGATCAAAAAGATTTAGAAGATTTAATTTCGCAAAGTGCTCCATGCGCCTCCCTAGATGCCCATGCAAGAGGCGAAGAAGATAGAAGTACCCTGGGTGAACTCATACCTGATCCAAATTGCGAAGATGCTATGGAGGGTATGGATAGAACTATTCAAAAAGAGCATTTAGGAACTTGGCTTTCTCAATTAAATGAAAGAGAACAAAAAATCATGAAGCTAAGATTTGGCCTAGATGGTGAAGAGCCATTAACACTCGCAGAAATAGGAAGACAAATTAATGTTTCAAGAGAAAGAGTAAGGCAACTAGAAGCTAAAGCAATATTAAAACTTAGAGTAATGACAACTCATCAAAAAGCTGCTTAATCAAATTGATAAAATTTATTTTAATTTTATTATATATATTTTCAATTTTTTTAATATCAATACTTTTTAAAAAGAATAATGAAGATAGCAGAGAAATCGTCAGAAAAATAATACACATTGGAATAGGACCATTAATACCAATTGCACTATTTTTAAAAATTGATCAAAATTCAGCTCTTATTTTTACAGGAATTGTTTCGTTAATGGTTATCTTCAATTACACCTATAAATTATTTCCAACAATCGAGGATGTTGAAAGGAAGAGTTATGGAACATTATTTTATTGTATAAGTTTATTTATTTTAATTTATCTTTTCTGGAATAAAGATCCATCCGCATTAATTACTGGATTTTTTATAATGACTTTTGGTGATGGATTAGCTGGGTTAATAGGAAAAAGCTTTAACTCCAAGAGTTGGATTTTTTTAAAACAAAAAAAATCTTTATTTGGCACCATGACAATGTTTTTAACAAGTTTGATAGTAGTTTGCTCAATAGGATACGCCCAACAAAATAGTTTAAATTTAAATTATTTTACAATAGCTTTTTTTGCGACTTTGCTCGAACAATTTAGTGTTTTAGGAATAGATAATTTCATTGTCCCAATTTCTTCAGCATTATTTTTTAATTTTTTTATAACTAACTAAGTGAATTGTATAAAATAGCTAGTAATTCTTTTGTTGTTTCTATATCTATGCAGGCATCTGTAATACTTCTGCCAAACTGGAGATCCTCTTTTTTTAAAAGTTTTTGATTTCCTTCCTTCAAATGACTTTCAAGCATAACTCCTAAAATATTTTTTTCACCATTACTAATTTGAGAAGCTATATTTTTTAACACTTGCGACTGTTTTCGGAAGTCTTTATTAGAATTTCCATGACTACAATCAATCATAACTTTATTAGGAAGATTACGTTGCTGCAATTCAGATGAAATTCTTCTAACATGTTCACTTTCAAAATTTGGGCCTTTTGAACCGCCTCTTAAAACTATATGTCCATCTGGATTTCCTGTTGTATTGACAATAGATGCCATTCCATTTTCATTTACACCTAAGAAATGATGAGATTTTGAAGCTGACTGCATTGCATTTATTGCAGTATTAAAAGAACCGTCTGTTCCATTTTTAAAACCTATAGGCATTGATAATCCTGATGCCATTTCCCGATGGGTTTGACTTTCAGTAGTCCGCGCGCCTATCGCTGTCCAACTTATTAAATCGGCAATATATTGAGGAACAATTGGATCTAGCAATTCTGTAGCAGAAGGAATTCCACGAGTTGCTAGATATGAAAGCAAACTTCTTGCCCTTCTTAAACCCGTATTGATATCATATGAATTATCTAAATGAGGATCATTTATCAATCCCTTCCAACCAATAGTTGTTCTTGGCTTTTCAAAATATACTCTCATGATTATTTCTAATTTATCTTTATAAATTTCTCGAAAGTTTTTAATATATTTTGAATATTCTTTTGCCGCCTCTAGATCATGAATTGAACATGGACCAACAATGACTAAAAGCTTCTGATCATTATGATGCAAAATATTTTGTATCGATCTTCTTGTTTTAGATACTGTATTAGCAGAGGCGTAGTCTAAAGGTATATCATTATGTAATCTGCTTGGAGGTATTAATGGACGTGTTTCAACAACATGTAAATCAGATGTCTTTTCTAAAGCTGAATTATTTGATGATGTCGTCATTGATTAATTAAGAAGTTTGAATATTTAAAAAAGCATTTATGAATACTCTCCTTTTCAATATTAAAAATAACAATAGATTAGGCATTAAACCTTACTAATGAAGAATTTGGAAACATTGCTAAAAGATTATGCAGATCACGTAGCTGAAAGAGCTACCAAAGGTATACCTCCTTTACCTTTAAATGCTGAGCAAACAAATTGTGTTACGAAATTATTAGAAGAAGATAGTACTCACGATTCCTTTGATTCATTTGATTTACTTGATTTACTAATAAATAGAGTACCACCAGGAGTTGATGAAGCTGCTTATATTAAAGCAAGCTGGCTTACAGCTATTGTAAATTCCGAAAAATATTGCAAATCAATTAATCCTGAAAAAGCAATTGAAATTCTAGGAACAATGATAGGGGGATATAATGTGAATTCTCTTGTTGAAATAATTAAAGGAGAAGATAGTTTACTTGCTAAAAAAGCGGCAGAAGTTTTAAAAAATATTATTCTTGTTTACGACTCAGCTAATGAAATTTTTGAATTATCTCAAAATAATATTTATGCAAAAGAGGTTATAAATAGTTGGGCAAATGCAGAATGGTTCAAAAATAAAAAAGTTCTAGAAAAAGAGATTACTTGTTTAGTATTTAAAGTTGACGGGGAGACAAACACAGACGACTTATCTCCAGCTGTTCATGCAACAACACGCCCTGATATTCCGATGCACGCATTGGCTATGTTGGAATTTAAAAAATCAGATGGGCTAAAGATTCTTGATGATTTGAAAAAACAAAATTTACCAATAGCTTATGTTGGAGATGTTGTTGGAACAGGGAGTTCTAGAAAATCTGCAATTAATTCACTCATTTGGCATATAGGCAAAGATATTGCTTTTGTTCCAAACAAAAAAACAGGTGGAATAATAATTGGTAGCAAAATAGCACCTATTTTCTTTAATACAGCGCAAGATTCAGGAGCTTTACCTATAGAAGCTGACGTATCTGATATGAAAACAGGAGATGTTATTAAAATATATCCTTATGAAGGCATTATTAAAAAAATTCAAAAAGATTCAAATACAGAAGTGTTAATAAGCAAATTCGACTTGTATCCATCAACTCTTACTGATGAAATTCAAGCTGGCGGCAGAATTAATCTGATGATTGGAAGATCTCTTACGGACAAAATTAGAACCAAATTAGATTATCAACCTAGTGAAATTTTTATCCGACCACAAAATCCAACAGAAAGTAATGCCGGCTTTACTCAAGCTCAAAAAATAGTAGGCAAAGCATGCGGTTTAGATGGAGTTAGGCCAGGAACGACCTGTGAGCCAATTATGACCACAGTTGGCAGTCAAGATACTACTGGGCCAATGACTAGAGATGAACTAAAAGAACTAGCTTGTTTAGGATTCACTGCAGATTTAATAATGCAAAGTTTTTGTCATACAGCTGCATATCCTAAACCAGTAGATCTAGTCACCCATAAAGAATTACCTGATTTTATATCTCAAAGAGGTGGAGTAGCTCTTAAGCCTGGAGACGGCATAATTCATAGCTGGCTTAACAGAATGCTTCTCCCTGATACTGTTGGCACAGGTGGAGATAGTCATACAAGATTTCCTCTTGGCATTTCATTTCCTGGAGGCTCAGGCATTGTTGCCTTTGCCGCCGCAATAGGATCAATGCCATTAAATATGCCGGAATCTGTACTAATTAAATTTAAGGGAGAATTATTACCAGGAATCACTCTTAGAGATTTAGTAAATGCAATCCCTCTCTTTGCAATTAAAAAGGGACTATTAACTGTTGAAAAGGAAAATAAAAAAAATATATTTAACGGAAAAATAATGGAAATCGAGGGATTACCAAACCTAAAACTTGAACAAGCTTTTGAACTCACTGATGCTACTGCAGAACGCTCGTGCGCTGGTAGCACAATACTGTTATCAAAAGAAACTGTTCAAGAATACTTAAGAAGCAATATTTGCCTGCTAGAAAAAATGATTGAGAGCAATTATGAAGACTCAAAATCGATTTCAAGAAGAATAAAGGATATGAAAAATTGGTTAAAAAACCCATCATTAATTCAACCTGATACAAACGCTCAATATGAAGAAATAATTGAAATTGATTTAGCAAAAGTAACACAACCTATAGTTGCTTGCCCTAACGATCCAGATAATGTAAAGGAAATCACTGATGTTGCAAATTCAACTATTGACGAAGTTTTTATAGGTTCTTGCATGACAAATATTGGTCATTACAGGGCAGCTGCGAAAGTTCTGGAGGGTGTACAAAATTTAAAAGCTAAATTATGGATTTGTCCACCAACAAAAATGGATGAAGAAACTCTAAAAGCCGAAGGTTATTATAAAATCTTTGAAGACTGTGGTGCAAGATTAGAGTTACCAGGCTGTTCTTTATGTATGGGGAATCAAGCCAGAGTAGATGAAGGATCTGTCGTATTTTCAACTAGTACAAGAAATTTTGACAATAGACTTGGCAAGAATGCAAAAGTATTTTTAGGTAGTGCTGAATTAGCAGCAGTGTGTGCACTACTTGGGAAAATACCTGAAGTAGAAGAATATCAGGATATTACTAAAAATAAAATTAATCCATATTCAGATGAACTTTATCGTTATCTTCAATTTGATGAAATACACGATTTCAGTTTGTCAAAATGATCATGGATTATGCCAAACCTTATAAAAGAAAATATTCAAAAAACCAGTAACAGTTCCTCTCGTAGCATCAAAAAATTATTAAGACAAAAATCTTTCGTAGTTGCATTTTCGCTCTTATTAACAGGTTTAGGAGCTTCAATTACGAGTATATTTTTTAAGACTGGAATCTATTTTATAAATAATTGGAGATTAGCACTTTTAGACCAATTGCCATCTATTACAGTATTACCAATTTTTGGAGCTGTAGGAGGAGCAATTGCGGGATATTTGATCAAAAATATAGCACCTGCAGCAAAAGGTTCAGGTGTGAGTCAAATCATAGGTTTCTTAAGACATAAAAAAGTGCCAATGAATCTAAAAGTAGGCTTAGTCAAGCTCATATCAGGAATCATCGCTATTGGCAGTGGATTCCCTTTGGGTCCAGAGGGTCCATCAGTTCAAATGGGAGGATCTGTTGCTTGGCAAATGGCCAAATGGCTCAAAGCTCCTACGGCTTTCAGAAGGATAATAGTGGCAGCAGGTGGTGGTGCGGGAATAGCTGCAGTATTTAGCGCTCCATTAGGAGGGTTTGTTTATGCAATAGAAGAGTTATTAAACTCTGCGAGACCAGTAATTTTACTATTAGTAGTAATTACAACTTTCATTGCAGATTCATCTGCTGATATTATTCAAGCCTTAGGTTTAGATCCAAAAGCAGGAGGCTTTGATTTTAACCTAGGATTTTTGATTCAAAAAGAATATGACCCATCAGTTTTTTTCTTGCCTATAGATTTTATTTACCTAGTTTTACTAGGAATAATTATTGGGATCTTTGCAGAATTGTACAGCAGATATGTTTTGTTAATGCAAAACCTTGGGAAAAAGTGGTATAAAAATAAATTTGTTTTAAAAATGAGTATCTGTGGGCTTATTTTAGGAAGTATCTATTCTTTTTTACCCAGTTCATTTCATAATTTAGATGAATTACAGAAAATAATAGCTGAGCAAAATACAAGTATTGGAATTGCTTTGTTGGCAGTTTTAGTATTATTTATCACGACTGGTTTAGCTGCAGCATCTGGAGCTCCTGGAGGATTGTTCTATCCAATGCTTACTTTAGGAGGTTCAATCGGACTAATAATGGGGAGCTGGGTAGAAATTGCAACAGGACACGCACCTAGTACATACATTTTTGCGGGAATGGGAGCTTTCGTAGCAGGATGTTCGCGAACACCAATAACAGCAATGTTTTTAGCCTTCGCCTTAACAAAAAATTTATTAATAATGAAACCTGTATTAATCAGCTGCATTGCCAGTTACTTGATAGCAAGATTTTTTAATGAAGAATCAATTTATGAAAGACAAATACAAATAGAATTAGAAGACTAAGAAATTATCTTCAATCAAAAACAGCAGTTTTACTGTTATAAACAAATACTTGATGATTCAGATGTAATCTAACCGCCCTTGCTAGAGCTATTCTTTCAATATCTCTTCCTTTTCTAATCAAATCAGCAACTTCATCCCTATGACTTACATTCACTGTGCATTGCTCTATTATCGGGCCTTCATCAAGATCTTCAGTAACATAGTGGGCTGTAGCACCAATTAATTTAACACCCCGCTTCCATGCTCGATGATATGGTTGGGCTCCCTTAAATGCTGGCAAAAAAGAATGATGAATATTTATTATTGAAGAAAACTTTTTTAAAAAAGAGTCACTCAAAATTTGCATATATTTGGCTAATACAACAAGATCAATTTCATATTCTTTTAGTAAATTTAAAAATTGATCTTCAACATCAGATTTTTGAATATTAAAGGTATCAATATGAACAAATTTTGCATTAAAGTCATTTGCAATATTTTCAAGATCAGAATGATTTGAAACTATTAAGGGCACTTTCATTTTTAGTTCACCATTTCTTACTCGCCAAAGTAAATCAATCAAACAATGATTTTGTTTGCTAACAAAAATAGCAACATTTGGAATTTCATCAGAATAATTTACATTAAATTTTCCATTTACTTCGACTGCAATTTTTTCACATTCATTAAAAATTTCATCTCTATTTAAAGAAGCATTGTTATTATTCCATTCAATGCGACTAAGAAACAAACCTGCATCTTGATCTGTATGATGATCAGAATGCTTTATATTGCCACCGTAATTTGAAATCCAACTTGTAAGTAAACTTACAAGGCCAGGACGATCGGGGCAAACAATTTTGAATATAATTGAAGGATGTTCCAAAAATTTTTAATTTTTTAGTCAAATAAGCAAGTATATCTAATATATCAATGAAAAGCTTAAAAGAAAATTTTCAAAAATCACACATAATTATTATTGGATCGGGGGTTATAGGAAAATTTAACGCTTTAGAGTTATCAGAATTAGGTTTTCAGGTTACAATAATAGATCCCAATCAACATAAAAATAGTAGCAATGCAGCCTTAGGTCTACTAATGGGTA
>CACLFQ010000009.1 GCA_902606255.1 uncultured Prochlorococcus sp. | reverse complement strand
AACCGAGAAATGATAAGTTTAATCAAATAATTTGTTGGATTGAAGAGATTAACAAAAGGCTTTATTCGGAAAATTTTATTGATCTTTTATCTGATATTTCTAAAGATGATCTTTTATTTAAATATTTTTACAATGAAAATATATCTAAAGAAATTAATAAATATAATCTAAAATTAGATTTTACTAAATTTAATTTATTACAAGATAAAATCTATAAGATTAAAGAAGGGTTCTATACGGAATTTGTTAGAATATTTACCCAATTAGCTTATATAAAATTAATTGAATTAAAGAAAAGTTTTTCTATTTTCAACTTCAATGATCTTATAAAGACTGTAGAAAATACATTTCTAGATTCAGAAATTAGTAATAGTAGTACTCTATTTAAAATTCAAAAAAGATTTAAATGTGTCTTAGTAGATGAGTTTCAAGATACAGATAATACTCAGTGGAATTTAATAAAAAAGTTCTTTAATACTAAAAATCATTTTTTACTTTGTGTAGGTGATCCAAAACAAGCGATTTACAAATTTAGAGGTGGAGATATTGAAACTTACTTAGATGCAAGATCTAATGCAATCGAAGTTTTTAGTCTTACAGATAACTATAGATCCTCGAAAAAATTAATGGATGTTATTAATAAACTTTATAAGAATGGACTTAAACAATCAAAACTAAACTATAGGACATTAACCTCTAGAATTAATGAAAATATTAATTCTGAATTTAAATTTAAGGATGTATTTGAAATTGTAGAATTTTCAAAAAAAGAAACTGATATAGAGGACCTTGTAACTAATTATACTGTTAATTTTATTTTAAATAATAAAGAAATTGATATTAATAAAATTGCGATTCTTACATTAAATAATTCCCAATGCTTAGATTTGAAAAACAAATTAAATCAGTTTAACCTCCCATGCAAAATTCAAAATAAACAAAATATTTTTGATACAGAAGCAAGTTCTCTATTATTTTTATTCATTGAGTGTTTATTAAATCCGAGGTTTTTTAAAAATATAACTTTGCTTTCCGCTTCAAAGTTTATAGAAATTGAATTAGAAGAATTACTTGATGATGGAATTAGCAATAATTTAGAAATTTTGATTAATAAATGCATTACTTGGTCCATGGAACTAAGAGAAAAAGGGTTTTTAAATATTGTTAATGAACTACTTATAAATTATAATTCACCCTCGATTATTCAAGATTCAGATTTGAATTCAAATTTATTTCAACTTTCAGAAATTATTGAAATAGAATTAATAAATAATGATTTTAATCTCAATAAAGTTTTTAACTGGTATAAAAATCAGTTAGATCATTCTTTAAGAATTTGTACTGGAGAAGATTTTTTGACGAAAGATTATAATCTTCAAAATGGAATAAATCTTTCTACCATTCATAGTAGTAAGGGCCTAGAATTTGACATGGTCATATGTCCATATCTCTCAACTATTTCTAATAAGTCAAATAAAATTAAAGGACCTATTTGGAAATCAAATATTGATAGAAACATATACATTAATATTTCTAATAATTACGCGAAGGTTGAAAAATTTAAATTAATAGAAGAAGAAGATTTATTTAAAGAGAGTGAAAGGTTAATTTATGTTGCACTTACAAGGAGCAAATATAAACTTATAGTTTTTAATGATTTAGAAGATACAAATAATATCTTAAATAATGATTTACTTAATAATTTAGAAAATATTAATAAGTCTACTGTTGAAGATATTATAGAAAAAGAGAAAATTAAGGAAATTTTCGCTAATTTCCAAATTATTCGATTGAATAATAATCTTTGGAAAATCGATAACGTTAATAAAAAAATATCTAAAGAATTTAATTCTGATCAATTTATTTCTTATTCAAGTTATTCTTCTTGGATACGTAAAGATAAAAATATTGATGCAGTCATTAATCAATATAAGGATTATGAAGATAATATATCTATTATCAAAGAGTCTAATTTTAATAAATCAAGGAATTATCCTAATTATTTTTCTTATCCAAATCCATTAAGTGAATTTCCAAAAGGAAATATAGCTGGGACTTGTTTGCACAAAATAATAGAAAGATTTGAATTTAGAAATGATAATAATCAAGAATTAATTGATTTAATTATTGAAGAATTGAACTTTCATCAAATTGATACTTCTTTGGCTTTTAAAGTAAAAGATACAATTTTAAGAATTATAAATATATCTTTAGGAAGAGAATTACAAAACAAGAAACTAGTTGATATTCCAAATGAATACTTACTTAAGGAAGTAAAATATGATTTAACACTATCTTATGAAGGTAGAAATATAAATTCTCATGATCTATCAAAATGCTTTCTTTTAGATCAGGAATATGAATTTGGTGAAGAATATGCAGACAAAATAAATGATCTTGATATTATGAATAAAGGCTTTCATTCAGGGTGTATTGATTGTATTTTTCCTGTAGGTAATACATTAGAAGATAGTAAATGGTGGGTAATTGATTGGAAAAGTAATTTTATTTCTGGGAGTGATAATAGTGATTGTTTACCGATAAATTATAACTATGAAAATATGAGAGATGAAATGATTAAACATCATTATCCATTGCAATCTCATCTTTATTTATTAGCATTACATAGATTATTAAAGTGGCGACTTAAAAATTATCAACCACATAAAAATCTAGGAGGATATATTTATTTGTTTTTAAAGGGATTGCCAGATTTTGAATTATTTGAAAAATCTAATTCGAAAGATATATCTCCAGGTGTTTTTATTAGTAATGCACCTTTAAAGAGAATTAATTATTTGGATAACCTTTTTTAAAATGACTAAAATAACTACAGATATTGAAAAGTTCCAATATGATCATATATTTAATTTAATCTTAGGTATTTTTAAATTCAATGAAAAAAAATATGGTAATTTCGTAAAAGATACAATAAGGATTTTATTAGAGTATGAAAAAAATGGTGAAACTATTATTGATGTAGATAATAGTTTAATAATCTTTGAAATATTAGAAGATGGCTGGCCAAATAAACATCTAAATATTCTTAAAAATATAGGCTTGATAGGCTCCCTTAATTCTCCATTTGTATTAGTAGATAGAAAATTATCCCTTGCAAAATGGTCAACAAAGATAGAAAGAGTTATTAATTCATTTTTAAAAAAAATAGATAAAGATAATTTAATTAATTCGATAGTTCATGATGGTAACAATAAAATCGATCAAATTAAAAAAATATTTAAATATTCAAACTTAGTTTTCCTTCAAGGAGGACCGGGCACAGGTAAGACCACTTTAATAATAAACTTAATTCTAGAACTCCTTCAAATTGATAACTTTTTAAATATTGGTTTGTCAGCTCCAACGGGTAAAGCTACAGCTCGTCTAAAAGAAGCTCTTAATGATAAAAAAAATATTTCCTTTAGCAAATTTCTAGATCAAATAGAATTTCAAACTTTACATAGATGGATTTTAAATTCTCAAAATAAATCTCTTAAGTTGAAATTTAAAATAAAAGAACTTGATATTTTTATAATTGATGAAATGTCAATGGTTAATATCGATTTGATTGAATCAGTTTTAAGTTTAATAGCAAAGGACTGTAAAATTATTTTGGTTGGAGATAAAAATCAATTGTCCCCAGTAAATAACTGTTCTATCTGGAATTATTTATTTGAATATTGTGAAAATAGTTCAATTAAATCTTGTGTAGTAAATTTAGAAAAAACTTATAGAAATACTGGAGATATAGCATTAATTAGTAGTTTAATATTTAATAATGATTATTTATTACTTAATAAAAAGATAAAAGAATTAGAAAAAGATAATAAATCAAAAGAAGTTACTATTTCAAAAAGTAGAGAAAAAAATATTCCAAAAAATCTATTTTTTTCAATTACAAGTCATCTAAATAAGTTAAATCTTTCAACTTCAAATTTAAGTAAAAAAAAATATATATTTGGTGAGGGTATTAATAATTTATTGCTTTATGAAAAAGATTTAGTAGCTAAGATATTTCTGGATTTACAAAGTTACTTGATTTTATGTGAAAAAAATTCTGGAAAATGGAGTGTTGAATATTTGAATGAAATTGTTTTTGGTCAAAAAAAACCCTATGACCTTAAAACTCTTAACGAGGGTGTTCCGATCATGTGCACAAAAAATAATAATGAACTTGGATTGTCAAATGGCGATATAGGTGTAGTTATAGGTTTAAAAAATGAAAGAAAATATCTTTTTAGAAAATTTAATGATAATAATGAAGAAATTGTAGCATTAATTGATCCATCTAATTTAGAAAATGTTGTGCCAGCAATAGCCATTACTATTCATAAATCTCAAGGAAGTGAATCTGAGAAAGTAAGCATTTTGTGGACCCAAAAATATAGAAGAAATCAATATGCTGTAAAAGAACAAAAAGATAGTGAAAATATCTTTTGCAGAGATGATTTTGAAAGAAGGTTATTTTATACAGCTGTTACAAGAGCGAAAAATTTTCTAGATATATATTATTTAAATTAAATCTTAATTTTGATAAATTAGTAAGATTTTAACCCCAAGATGTTAGATTAATAACTCGGCTCTGCAAGGCTAGTCAACAATTTAAGTAAATTTAGATATTTGTTGAATGCCTAATCAGAAGATCAATGGGCATTTAAAATGGCTTTAAAAAAAGATAGTAACTCTCTCGATAATGAGCAGGAAGAATCTCAGAATGATGATGATTCCTTACTTGAGTTAAAGAACTTAGAGAACAAAAAAGAAATCGAATCTCAATCATTGGAAGTATCTAAAGAAAATTATACTGAGAATGGATTTCTCGATTTTGGGTTTAATCAATCGATATTAAATTCGTTAAGAAATAAAGGATACAAAAATCCAACGCCTATCCAAAAAGCTGCAATTCCGGAATTATTGTTAGGTAGAGATTTATTAGGCCAAGCTCAAACTGGAACAGGTAAGACTGCAGCTTTCGCTTTGCCATTAATAGAAAAACTTGCAGATAATAAAGAATTAAATGCCAAGGTTTTAGTCATGACTCCTACAAGAGAGTTGGCAACTCAAGTGGCAGAATCTTTCAAAAGTTATAGTTCTGAATCTAGTAATTTTAAGACAGTTGCAATATATGGAGGTACCGACTATCGAAATCAAATTAATGCATTGAAAAGAAAAGTTGACGTAGTAGTTGGGACCCCTGGCAGAATAATGGATCATATAAGGCAGGGTACTTTTAAAATTAACGGCATAAATTGTCTTGTTTTAGATGAAGCCGATGAAATGTTAAATATGGGTTTCCTTGAAGATATTGAATGGATAATAGATCAACTTCCGGAAAATAAACAGATGGTATTGTTTTCAGCAACAATGCCTAATGAGATTAGAAACATAGCAAAAAAATATCTAAATGATCCTGCCGAAATATTAATCAAAAGTGTCAAAAAAGAAACTCAATTAATTTCGCAAAAATTTCTATATGTACAAAGGCATCATAAGTTAGATGCTTTAAAAAGAATATTAGAACTTAATAACGAGGGAGTAATAATTTTTGTAAGGACAAAACTACTTACTACTTCAATAGCTGAAGCTTTAGAGAATTCAGGTCATACTGTGGCAGTACTTAATGGAGATATACCTCAAAATCAAAGAGAAAATACTGTAGATAGATTAAAAAAGGGATTTATTGATATCCTTGTTGCAACTGATGTTGCAGCTAGAGGATTAGATGTTGAGAGGATAAAACTTGTTGTTAATTATGATTTTCCTTTTGATAAGGAAACATATACTCATAGAATTGGAAGAACTGGAAGGGCAGGTAGATCTGGAGAGGCAATTTTATTTGTTAATCAAAGAGAAAAACATTTTTTAAGAAACTTAGAAAACTCAACAAGAACTAAGATTGAAGAAATTAACATACCAAGTAATAAAATAATAAATGAAAAAAGGATGGAGAAACTTATAGAGAATGTTAATGAGAGTTCTTTAGCTAACGAAGAAAATGAAGAAAATAAAGCTTTGATTATTGATGTACTAGATAATTTAAAAGAAAAACACTCTATGGATGACTCAAATATTGCAATGGCGGCGATTAATTTAGTAATAGGCAATAAAGCATTTTTTGTTAATGAAGATGATTCTTGGATTCATAAACAAAATAATACTGATCGTAATAGATCAAATAGAAATGTTAATAATCGTTTAAGAAATTCAAATAGAAGAAATAATTATCAAAATGATTCTTTTGAAACCTATAAATTTAACTTTGGTAAGTTTGATGGTGTTAGAGTCGCAAATATTATATCCTCAATATGTAATTCAACTAATATTAATGGTAGATCAATAGGTAAGATTCAGATTTTTAATGATTATAGTTTGGTTGATTTACCTAGAGATCTTCATAAAGAAATTAAAAACAAATTAAAAAAAATTAAAGTAAGAAACTAATCATAGAGCATGAAAGCCAGCAAATATGAATTCTTTGTTTTTGTGAATTTGTTGATTATATTCAATTCTTTTAATAGCTATTTTTTAGCTCAAACGAACCAAAATTCAATCATAAAATTATTTTGTCTTCAGAGTGTCAAAGAGGAAATGTTGAAAGCAGAAATGGAATATAGTGAAGATATTGCGAATGAAACTTGTATATGTTACTTCGAAGAATTTACAAAAACTGCAAGTCATCAAAATGCAAAAACAAAATGTAAATTAGAATTTCAGAAATTCTCAAATCATAACGGAAAAATTTAATTTTTTTTATGAGATCTAAGAACAATCAAAATCCAATAATAAGACTTTATTTGAATCTTATTGAAGAAAGAAGATTACTTTTTTTTGCTTTTTTTAGTTCCATAATCAATAAAATATTAGATTTAGCTCCCCCTGTAATAATTGGTCTTGCGGTGGATATTGTTGTAAAGGAACAGAATTCATGGATTGCAGGATTTGGCATAAAAGAAGTCCCAGGACAATTAATTTTCCTCGCATTTGCATCAGGAATAGTTTGGTCTGGTGAATCTTCCTTTGAATATTTATATTCGGTTTTATGGAGAAATTTGGCTCAGCTATCGCAACATAAATTAAGAATAAAAGCTTATGAGCATATACAGGAATTAGATATGGATTTTTTTGAAAATGATAATACTGGAAGACTATTATCTATCTTGAATGATGATATAAATCAACTCGAGAGATTTCTAGACCAAGGGGCTAATCAGATTATTCAGTTATTTATAACTGTCTTAATAATTGGGGGTACTATGATTTTTGTTGCTCCAAAAATTGCTTTATTTGCTTTCTTTCCTATTCCAATAATATTTTTAGGATCAATTAAATTTCAAAGGAAGCTTGCTCCAAAATATAGAGATGTAAGAAATAAAGCTGGAATGTTGGCATCAAGACTTAATAATAATTTAAGTGGAATTCTGACCATTAAAAGTTTTACTAAGGAAAAATGGGAACTAAATAGATTAAATAAAGAAAGTCTCGCTTATCAAAGAAGTAATAAGGCTGCAATAAAATTATCTTCAGCTTTTATCCCTCTTATAAGATTTGCAATATTATTTGCTTTTATAGCAATTCTATTAATTGGAGGGTTCCAAACTTGGAATAAGACACTTAATGTAGGTACTTATAGTTTTTTAGTATTTATTACACAAAGACTATTATGGCCTTTAACTACTTTGGGACATGTTTTAGATGATTTTCAGAGATCTATGGCATCAATTGTTAGAGTAATTGATCTCATAGATACGCCTATAAAAATAAAAGATGGAAAAATAAAAATTGATCCTAAAGATACTAAAGGAAAAATTATTTTTAATAATGTAAATTTTAATTATCCTGGACGAGAATTAACTTTAAAAAACATAAATTTCAAAATTGAAAATAACTCATCGATAGGGATTGTTGGTTTAACAGGTTCTGGGAAAAGTACAATAATAAAACTACTCCTTAGGATTTATGATAGTAATGATGGCTTAATAACCTTGGATGGCATTTCTATTAAAGAAATAAATTTGAGGGATTTAAGAAAGTGCATTTCTTTGGTAAGTCAAGAAACTTATTTATTTCATGGCAGCGTACAAGAAAATATTGCTTATGGCTCAATTAACCCAAGTTCTAAAGATATAATTAAAGCGTCAAAAATTGCTGAAGCTCATAAATTTATTAAACAATTGCCAGAGGGTTATAAAACTATAGTAGGAGAAAGGGGGCAAAGACTCTCAGGAGGTCAACGCCAAAGAATCGCCTTGGCTAGAGCTGTTCTAAAGGATGCTCCAATACTAATATTAGATGAGGCTACAGCTTCAGTTGATAATGAAACAGAGGCTTTAATTCAAAAATCATTGTCTAAAATCACAAAAGAAAGAACTACTATTGTAATAGCTCATAGATTAAGCACCATAAAAAATGCGGATAATATTATTGTTATTGATAAAGGTAAAATAGTCGAAAGTGGTAAACATCAAAACCTATTAGATCAGAACAAAACATATGCAGATTTGTGGAATGTTCAAGTAGGCATGTAATCTAGATTTTCTAAAAACTATATTAGAAAGTTAAATGAATTAATTACATTACTAAACATTCCATCAACTTTATTCCATCTCTCTTCATTTGTTCCTACAGCAAATGTATAAAGTGTTCCTCTATCAATTACTACAGTAGCTAATTCGTGTCTGGCCTGTTCATTTAAATTTAACTCATACTCTAAATCATAGAAAATATGATTGGATGCCTCCCTCTTATTGGCATTTATAAGTTTTACCTCTCTACCTGAACCTTGGGGAGCAATGACTTTATCAATTAATGTTTGACCTACTTCACTTGGGCTTCCCAATTGCTCTAATTGAACCTCTTTATTTACATCAGAAATTACTAAACTTAAGGTCTCGTTACTATTGATTAAATCATGATAAATAATTTCAGGTCCTCCATCGACTTTTACTCTAGTCCATCCTGTTGGATACAAAAAGGCATATCTTCCATCGGGACTTTGATAAGCTTCTAATCCCGCATTGAGTCCTCCACTACACGCGCTAAGTGTAAAACACAAAAAAATCAAAAATAAATATTTGAAAGGGTTAAATTTAATATTTTTCATTTTGTTTGAAATTACTAATTAAAAACATAATAAGACATTAAAAGCAAACAATTATGGCAATTCAGAATTTTGCGTCTAAATTATTTCTAGAAATAGTTTAATTTTGATTACTTATACCAAACCACTTTCAAAATTAATTGGTCATTTTGAGAAATTTCCAGGGATAGGTCCAAGAACAGCTCAAAGATTAGCCTTGTTTATTTTAAAACAACCTGAAAGTACAATAAGAGATTTTTCAAATGCATTGTTGGAAGCTCGTAGTAATGTTGGTCGTTGTAAAAAATGCTTTAATTTGACTTCAGAAGATGAATGTGAAATTTGTAGAAATACTGAAAGAAACCAAAGACTAATTTGTGTGGTTGCAGAAACAAAAGATTTACTTGCTTTAGAACGAGCTAGGGAATTTAAAGGTGTCTACCACGTTATTGGTGGTTTAATATCTCCAATGGATTCTGTTGGACCTGAACTATTAGAAATTAGAAGCCTAGTAGAACGAGTTAGTAACTCTGAAGTAGATGAGATTATATTGGCATTGACTCCAAGTGTTGAGGGAGATACAACAAGTCTCTATATAGGAAAATTGTTAACACCTTTTACAAAAGTTACGAGGATTGCTTATGGTCTCCCAATGGGCAGTGAACTTGAATATGTAGATGAAGTTACACTTGCTAGGGCCTTAGAAGGAAGAACAAAACTAAATTAGAAATGAGACAAAATAATCTAACTAAGCGAGAAAAAATCATAAGACTTCCTTCTTGGATAAAATTTCCTATTAGTAAAGCTTCAGAGTTCGAAAAAATACAAACACTTATCAAAAAATCAAATATTCATACCATTTGTGAAGAAGCAAGATGTCCAAATAGAGCAGAATGTTATGCCTCAGGAACAGCCACTTTTTTACTAGGTGGATCGATATGTTCTCGTTCTTGTGCTTTCTGTCAGGTAAATAAAGGAAGACCTAGTTCAATTAATATTGATGAATGTATACAAGTCGCTAAAGCAGTAAAAGTACTGAATTTAAAATATGTTGTTTTAACATCAGTAGCTAGAGATGATCTCCATGATCATGGTGTAAATTTGTTTATATCTACAATTAATGAGATTAGAAAAATAGATTCAAAAATAAAAATAGAGGTTTTGACTCCTGATTTATGGGGAGGGGGCAAAAATTTTGATGAAACTAATAATCTTCAAACAGAAAGATTGAAGATGATTTTAGAAAAAGATCCAATTTGCTTTAATCATAATCTTGAAACTGTTGAAAGACTTCAAAAAGAAGTTAGGAGAGGTGCTAATTACAAGAAATCATTAAGTTTACTAAAAAAGTCAAAAGATATTGCTCCTAATATTCAAACTAAATCGGGCATTATGTTAGGTCTTGGAGAAACACTGGATGAAATAAAACATACAATTTATGATCTTAAAAAAATAGACTGTGATCAAATTACAATCGGACAATATTTAAGGCCTTCATTAAATCATTTGGCAGTTAAGAAATATTGGGATCCATCAGAGTTTGAATATTTATATTGCTTCTCTAAGGAATTAGGATTCAAGAAAGTATCTTCTGGACCCTTAGTTAGAAGTAGTTATCACGCTGGTTAAATATCTTTAATTAAAGATAGTTTCTTTTCAAGTTTTTCCAAAATCGAATTACATTCGCCGTTCATAAGTGTACCTGAACCTCCCCAGACCAATCTTAATAAAAGATCTACTGGGTTAGAACCAACTTCTTTAACAATTTGAAAGCCTATTAACTTGAAATATCTTACAAGTTTTTTACTATATCCTTCACTATCAAAAATAGCTAAAAGCCTTGCTTTGTTGCTTGATTTTTTTTCAATTGCCCAAGCCATAGTCGTTGCCCATATTAATTCTGAAACAAAAGCGGGAGATTTACTAAGGATTCTTAATGTATCAAGCTGAATACCTTGTTTATTTAAAAAAGTCCAACCTTTCATTTCGGCCCAAATCTTTATGATGTTATCTTTCTGCTCTGCTATAACGATTCTAAAAAAACATAATCCAAGAGTTTCTCTAACTTGAATTTTAATTAATAAACCTATTGTACTTGCCAATTTTTCTAGTTCTTCAACTTTCATAATTTTGTAAAATTAATCCTGATAGATTTTATGATTCTCCACTTTTAATCTATCGATCTGTTTCTGCCTTTCTTCAAATCTTTTTCTATCATCATCACTGAATTGATTTATGCAGAAATGACATTGAATACCCTCTCTATATTCTTTTCTTTTTTGATCTTTAATTGAAACTGGCATTCCACATGCATGACAAATTGAATAGGAACCTTTTTCTAATTCATAATCTAAAGCAACTCTTTTATCAAAAACAAAACATTCACCTTCAAATAAGTTTTCTTCACCTTTTACATCGTTAAGGTATTGCAGAATCCCTCCTTGCAGATGATAGATATTTTTATAACCTTTCTTTTTCAGTAAACTTGTAGCTTTTTCACATCTTATACCTCCAGTACAAAACATGGCTATATTTGAAGACTCTTTATTTTCTAAGTGGCTATCTAAATGATCATCGACCCACTTGGGGAATTCGCTAAAGTTTCTAGTCTTTGGGTTTATAGAATTTTGAAATGTTCCTATGGAAACTTCATAATGATTTCTAGTATCAATTACTATTGTATTTTTATTTTTAATTAACTTATTCCAATTAACTGAGTCAATATAGGTCCCATTATCTTGTGAAGGGTTGATTTCAGGGACACCCATGGTAACTATTTCTTTCTTGATTTTTATTTTTAATTTTTTGAAGACTTTAATTTTTGAAAAGTTTAATTTCATATTTAAATTTCTTTTATCTGTATATTTGTTAAGTAAATTGATAACAATATCAATTACATTTTTCTCCGCACAAATAGTTCCATTAATACCCTCACTCGAAAAAATTAATAAACCTGAAAGATCGTTTTCATTTTCGATTTCTAATAATTTATTTTTAAGATCAAGAATTAAGTTTTCTTGAAATGGGAAGAAAGAATAAAGAGAAACTATTTTATAATTTTTGCCTTTCATAAAGAAGATAATGTTTTTTCGCAAGTTTCAAAATCTTTGTTAAATGATACTCCAACCTCTTTAAGAAGTTTTCTGTCTGACTGAAAAGATGGATTTGAAGTTGTAAGTAATTCATCTCCATAAAAAATTGAATTTGCCCCACATTGAAAACATAAAATTTGGGCTTCTTTTGAAAGCTTTTCTCGCCCTGCACTTAATCTTATTTTACTTTTAGGCATAAGAATTCTCGCTGTAGCTATCATCCTTATCATTTCAATAGAATCAATTTCTTGATTGTCTTCTAAAGCAGTACCCTCAATAGCAACTAATGAATTTATAGGGACACTTTCAGGGTGCGGGTTCATGTTTGAAAGCACTTCCAAAAGAGATGCTCTATCGCTATTAGTTTCACCCAAACCTATTATCCCTCCACAACAAACATTTATTCCTGCATTTCTTACTCTTTTGATAGTATCTAGTCTGTCTTGATAAGTTCTTGTCGTAATAATATTTTTATAATGCTCAGGACTAGTATCAAGATTGTGGTTATAGGCGGTCAAACCTGCATTAGCTAGTTTGGAGGCTTGTTCTTCTGTAAGCATCCCAGCAGTTACACATGCTTCCATCCCTAAATTTCTTACACCACTAACCATCTCTAACATTGCATTAAAAGATTTCCCATCTCTAATTTCTCTCCATGCCCAACCCATACAAAACCTATCTGCACCCTCATTTTTTGCTATTTGAGCTCTTGCTAAAACCTCTTCAACTTGAAATTGTGGATGACTTTTGATTTCGCTAGCACTATAAATTGATTGGCTACAGTACGAACAATTTTCCTCACATCCACCAGTTTTTACGCTGAACAATGATGCTAATTGAATGTTGTATTCGTTAAATTTTCTGTGAATGATTTGTGATTCCCACATTAAATCAATCAGAGGTACATTAAGTATTTCCAATATCTCCTCTTTATTCCAATCGAATCTAATTTCTTTTAATAACTGATTATTCGAATTAGCCATTTTTGTTAGGAAGGATATTGAGAATCTTCAAAAGATTCATTTGGTAATGATTCTATACCGCCAAAACGTCTATTTCTTGATTGGTAATCAATTATTGCTTTTAGAAATTCAGACGCATTGAAGTCTGGCCATAGTACGTCGGATATGTAAATTTCTGAATAAGCTAATTGCCATAAAAGAAAATTACTGATCCTTTTTTCTCCACTAGTTCTTATAAGTAATTCTGGATCTTTAATTCCGCGTGTTAATAGCTCTGAATTAAATAATTCTTCATTAACTTCACTTGGTTTGATTTCCCCAGAAGAAGTTTTCAATGCTATTTCTTTGGCAACCTTTACGATTTCTTGCCTACCTCCGTAATTTAAACAAATATTTAATAAAAAATTATTATTTTTAGTAAGAGATTCTGAACTGTTGATTCTTTCTTTAAAAGCCTCTGAAAAAGGGGTTAAGTCACCGATAAATTTTATCTTAATTGAATCTTTATGGATCTCTTCAATTTCGTTTTCCAAAACTTCGCTGAAAAGATTTATAAGAAAATCTACCTCTTTCCTTGGCCTTGACCAATTTTCAGTTGAAAAAGCAAAAACAGTAAGTATCTTACAACCCAATTCTTTTGATGTTTTAGTAATTTCTTTTAATACAGAAACCCCTTGGTTATGACCAACTGATCTTGGTAAACCTTTTTTTGTAGCCCATCTCCCATTGCCGTCCATTATTATTGCTACATGTTCTGGTACGTTATACTTATCTACTCTCTTTGAAAAGTCACTTTTTTTCTTGTAAATTATTTTTCCAAAACTCATTATTATTTTATTCCTTCATATTAGTAAAACTTTCTGATTTGTTTGATTCTTTTTCATTCATATCACTGACTATATTGCCACTTGAGTTGGTTTTTTGAGATAAAGCAGTTTTGCCTAAAGATGATTTACTAGTAGTAGTAGCCATAGAGTTTTGATTTTCAATCAAATTTACAAGAAGTTCTTGTAACCTGCTGCTGGTAATTGGTCTTTCAAGTTTACCCTGGTTTGCTAATGATAACGTACCTGTTTCTTCAGAAACAACAATACAAATGCACCTATCAAATCTCTCTGTAATTCCTAATGCAGCTAAATGTCTTGTGCCATATCTACTAATACCTTGTCTCGATAGAGGAAGTATTACACCTGCAGATATTATTTTGTTACCTTTCACAATAACCGCTCCATCATGTAAAGGGGTATCAGTAGCAAAAAGATTTATTAGAAGGTCAGTTGAAATTTGAGCTTCAATATTTGTACCTGAATATAAAAAATCTTCAGGCCTTAAATCACTCCCCAAATCGACAACGATTAAAGCGCCTCTTCTATTCTGGGAGAGTTTACCTGCAGTATCAACCAATTGAGTAATAGTTGTTGATGTGGCTCTAAATTCCTTTGGGGGATTACCTAGTAATACAGCTAATCTACCAGTGCCCAATAATTCCATTAATCTTCTTAACTCTCCTTGCCAAAGAATTGCTAAAGAAAGAGAGCAAGCGAGGACTACAGCATCAATTAATTTTGATGTTAATGGAAGATAGGCATATCTTTGTATAAACCATGCTGATGAAACTAATAATAAATAACCCCTTAATAGCCATAATGTTCTCTGTTCTTTTACTCTAGAAAATAATAAAAGTCCAAAACCAACAGCAAATAAGACATCTAATAAAAGCTTTAAATTTATAATCCCCCAAAAATTCACATTAAATACAAAATTAATTTAAATGTACCTAATTTTGTATTATAAAGCGATTAGGTAAGACATCATATTTTAAAAGATCAGATGGACTTTCTCTTTTTTGAATAATCTCTGCTTCACCATCACAAACTAAAATAGCCGCAGGTCTAGGAATTCTGTTGTAATTAGAACTCATTGAATTATTGTATGCACCAGTACCAAAAACGCATATTAAGTCTCCTGTTTTGCACTCTGCTAAATCTATCTCCTTAAAAAGGACATCTCCTGATTCACAGTGCTTGCCAGCAATAGTATATTTGTTATTGGAATTATTATTAAGAGGATTACTTACCAAACATGCAGAATAATTTGATTGATATGTTATGGGTCTTGGATTATCACTCATCCCACCATCAACAGATAAGTATGTTCTTATACCAGGAATTTCTTTAAAGGCCCCAATCTTGTAAATTGTTATACCCGCTGTAGATACGATAGATCTTCCAGGCTCACACATTAATGTAGGAAAATCTAAGTTGTTTTTCTCACAAGCTTTAACAACAGAGTTGGAAATTGTTTTTACCCATTCATCAATTGAAGGGGGATCATCACTTTCTGTGTATTTAATACCTAATCCTCCTCCAATATTAAGTTCATCGATATTATGGCCAAACTCTTTGGCGTCTAAAATAACATTTACCATTATCTCTCCAAGATCATTATGAGGATCTAGTTCAAAAATCTGTGAACCAATATGAGCATGTATCCCTGTTAATTTTAGATGTTTAGTATCGCGTATATTTGCAAATAAAATATTCAAATATTCAATCCCAAAACCAAATTTGCTATCAAATGATCCAGTCCTTATGTATTCATGTGTGTGGCATTCTATCCCAGGAGTAAAGCGAATCATTATTTCTAAGTCACGATTTAATGAATTTGAGAGTTCTTCTAATCTTTCTAAGTCGTAATCATTATCAACAATTACTTTTATATTATTTCTAACTGCAAACTCTATTTCTTTGTCTGATTTATTATTTCCATGAAAAACAATTTTCTCATTTGGTACCCCACCTTTAAGGGCAGTCAATAGTTCTCCTTCTGAAACTGCATCAAGTCCAAAACCTTCTGAGGAAACAAGGTTACTCATGAGTATAGAGCTATTAGCTTTGGAGGCATATATAGGCAGTGATTCCCCTGGATAATATTTTTCTAATGCTTTTTTATAAGCTTTACAAGACTTTCTTAAAGTGAATTCATCAAGTATATAAAGAGGAGAATCATATTTTTTAACTAATTCTCCAATAGAACATCCACCAACAAACAATTTTCCATCTCCTCCAATGGATGTTGTAATAGGTACAATATTTTTATTAGGACTTTCGAAGTCAATTTTCTGCTTTAAAAAAGATTTTTTTTCTTCCATGAGAGAACTTTAAATAAAGTTTTGCCAAAACTGTCATATTTTATAATGACTAAAGATTTGAATTTTTTAATATATAAACATAATAAAATGATATCTATTAAACAATTAAAAGAGAAAGATATTGATTTATGTTATGAATTTGATTCAAATACGATTTCGCTATGGAGCAAGAAACAATGGGCTGAGGAATTCAAAAAAGAAGGTACAAAAATCTTTGGGATATTAATTAAAAATTTATTCATTGGAATATGTGTTTTTCAAGTTGTTCTTGATGAAGCTCAAATAAATTATTTTGTTGTAAATCAGAAATTTAGGAAAAAGGGTTTTGGATCTTTTCTTATGAGCTATTTAATAAAAAAATGTGAAAAATTAAATTTAAATAAATTACTGTTGGAGGTTTCTCTGAGCAATGTTACTGCTGAAAGTTTTTATAGTCGCTTTGATTTTTCTACTGTAGGAATAAGAAAAAATTATTATAAAGATGGTTCACATGCTCTTTTAAAAGAAAAAAAATTAACAACAAAATAATGTAAAAATTTAATTGTTCGGATAACCAGAATGCTTGAAATTACTATAATTTCTTGCTATATCACCAAAAAAGTCCAATTTAGTTTAATAATTTATACTTTTGGGTATTCACAAAAGCTCATTCTGAACACAAAATTGACATATTACTGGTAGGTTATTAATAGAAATTTGATCTTCTAATGTTTGAAAGATTTACAGAAAAGGCTATCAAAGTCATTATGCTTGCTCAGGAGGAAGCTAGAAGACTTGGTCATAATTTCGTTGGAACTGAACAAATTCTTTTAGGGTTAATTGGAGAAGGAACTGGGGTAGCAGCGAAAGTACTTAAATCACTTGGAGTTAACTTAAAAGATTCAAGGATAGAGGTAGAAAAGATAATAGGTAGAGGTTCAGGTTTTGTAGCAGTTGAAATACCTTTTACGCCTAGGGCTAAAAGAGTTTTAGAATTATCTCTTGAAGAGGCTCGTCAATTAGGTCACAATTACATTGGTACTGAACATTTATTATTAGGATTAATAAGAGAAGGAGAGGGTGTTGCCGCAAGAGTTCTTGAAAATCTTAATATTGATCTCGCCAAAGTAAGGACTCAAGTTATAAGGATGCTAGGTGAAACAGCCGAAGTTGGCACTGGAGCTAGTACAACTAAAGGGAACTTAAAAACTGCTACTCTTGATGAATTTGGAACAAATTTAACAAAGTTAGCTAGTGAATCAAAATTAGATCCAGTGGTTGGCCGCCATTCAGAAATAGATCGTGTAATTCAAATATTAGGTAGGAGGACAAAAAATAATCCTGTCCTAATTGGTGAGCCAGGTGTTGGTAAAACAGCTATTGCAGAAGGTTTAGCCCAAAGAATACAAATGGGAGATATTCCAGACATACTCGAAGATAAAAGAGTTTTGACACTTGATATAGGACTTTTGGTAGCAGGAACAAAATATAGAGGTGAATTTGAAGAAAGGTTAAAAAAGATAATGGAAGAAATTAAGTCAGCAGGTAACGTCATACTTGTCATAGATGAAGTACATACTTTAATTGGTGCTGGAGCTGCTGAAGGAGCCATAGACGCAGCAAATATTCTGAAGCCAGCATTAGCTAGAGGAGAACTTCAATGTATTGGAGCAACAACTCTCGATGAATATAGAAAACATATTGAAAGAGATGCTGCTCTGGAAAGAAGATTCCAACCTGTAATGGTAGGTGAGCCATCTATTGAAGATACAATCGAAATTTTAAGAGGTCTTAGAGAGCGTTACGAACAACATCATCGTCTGAAAATTACTGATGATGCGCTAGAGGCAGCAGCTCATTTAGGGGATCGTTATATATCTGATAGATTTTTACCTGATAAGGCTATAGATCTCATAGATGAGGCTGGAAGCAGAGTGAGGTTAATAAATTCTAAACTTCCGCCTGAAGCCAAACAAATAGATAGAGAACTAAGACAAGTCCAAAAACAGAAAGAAGAATCTGTAAGAGACCAAAATTTTGATCAAGCAGGCCAATTACGTGAAAAAGAGATTGAATTATCTGCAAAAATTAAAGAGGTATTGGACAATAAAAAAGAATCTACAGCTGAAGGTGAATCTGTTGCAGATGTTAAGCCTGTAAAAAGTGATTCAAAACTCGTACACAGCCCCCTTGTTAGTGAAGAGGATGTAGCACATATCGTGGCTTCATGGACAGGTGTCCCTGTCCAAAAATTAACAGAAACCGAATCAGTCAAACTTCTTAACATGGAGGATACGCTTCATCAAAGACTAATTGGACAAGATGAAGCTGTAAAGGCTGTTTCTAGAGCTATAAGAAGAGCAAGAGTTGGGTTAAAAAATCCCAACAGACCTATCGCAAGTTTTATCTTTTCTGGTCCTACCGGTGTTGGTAAAACTGAATTAACTAAATCATTAGCTTCATATTTCTTCGGCAGTGAAGAAGCAATGATCAGATTAGATATGTCAGAATTTATGGAAAGACATACAGTTAGTAAACTCATAGGTTCACCTCCTGGGTATGTTGGTTTTAATGAAGGTGGTCAGCTTACCGAGGCGGTCAGAAGACGTCCATATACGGTTGTTTTATTTGACGAAGTTGAAAAGGCCCATCCAGATGTTTTCAATTTATTATTGCAGCTACTTGAAGACGGTAGATTAACTGACTCCAAGGGTAGAACTGTTGATTTCAAAAATACATTGTTAATAATGACTTCCAATATCGGTTCTAAAGTAATCGAGAAAGGTGGAGGCGGTCTAGGATTTGAATTTTCAGGTGATTCAGTTGAAGATAGCCAATATAATAGAATAAAATCTTTAGTTAATGAAGAACTTAAGCAATACTTTAGGCCTGAATTTTTAAATAGACTTGATGAAATAATTGTATTCAGACAACTAACTAAAAATGAGGTTAAAGAGATTGCTGAAATTATGCTTCAAGAAGTTTTTGCCCGATTACAAGATAAAGGCATTAAGTTAAATGTCACCGATGCATTTAAAGAAAGACTTGTGGAAGAGGGTTATAATCCTTCATACGGAGCAAGACCTTTGAGAAGAGCTGTTATGCGTTTACTAGAAGATAGTTTGGCTGAAGAAGTTCTTTCTGGGAGAATAAAAGATGGAGATAAGGCTTTAGTTGATATAGATGATAATAAAAAAGTTACAATAAACATTTCTTCTGAGGAGTCTTCTCAAGAATTAGCAAGTGCTAACTTCTAATAATTCAAAGTAAATATGCATTCAATCTCTCCAGAAACTATATTTAGGGGAAATTATGCTTGGGAAGAATCTTTACCTCAAATTACTAAATTAACTAAAAGTCCACTAATTTTAGGTAGAGGTAATCATACGAATGATCACAGAAATAAAATTTTTATTGATTTAAAAAATCAAAACCTCAATGTTAATTTTGCTAATTTGCAATTTGATTGTTGTTATGAAGACATATCAAGAATAAAGGACGTCATTTTAAAAAACTATCATGATTCTGTTATCGCAGCCGGAGGAGGTAAAGTTCTTGATTCAGGCAAATATATAGCAGATTGTCTTAATATCCCTTGTATCACTGTTCCTCTCAGCGCCTCTACATGTGCAGGTTGGACAGCCTTATCAAATATCTATACAAAAGATGGCCAATTTATAAAGGATGTTGCATTAAGATCTTGTCCAAAAATCCTAGTATATGATCATAAATTTATTCAAACAGCTCCATCAAGAACACTTGCAAGTGGAATAGCGGATGCTTTGGCAAAATGGTATGAATCCTCAATAACAAGTTCAACTATTGACGATGGTCTTGTTCAACAAGCGATTCAGATATCAAGAGTTTTAAGGGATCAACTACTAATAGATGGAGAAAAAGCATTTAAGGGTGAATTTGAAAATAATCCTTCTTGGCGAAATACTATAGAAGCGTGTGGACTAACAGCAGGATTAGTAGGAGGTATTGGAGGAGAAAAGTGTAGGACTGCTGCAGCACATGCTTTTCATAATGCAATTACTCAGATAATTACCCCAAATAAATTCTTACATGGTGAGATTGTTGGGGTTGGATTATTATTGCAATTAAGATTAGAAGAAATGAAAAATAATAATAATTTAGCTGATCAATCAATTAAACAATTGTTGGTTCTTATGAAAGAACTGAATTTGCCAACTACTATCGGACAACTTGGAATAAATGTTTTTGAAAATAATAATTTAGAGAAAATTGCTGATTTTACCTGTCGAGATAAATCTGAGATTCACTTTTTGCCTTTTGAAATTCATAAACGTGACATAGTAGAGGTTATTGCAAATTTTGAACAACAAAAAATCAAAACATAAGCATTTTTTGACTAAAAACAATTTTGAACAATTAAATGAGTTTAATGTAGATTTTTTTGAAAGTGCCAAATTGTCACTATTAGACCCTTTAGGCCTTTATTTGGCAAATGATGTTAAGTGGATAAAACTCAACCAAAACTGGAATTCTTTAAAATTCCCTGTGGTTATGGGGGGTAAAGGTCAACCTATACTTCTTCTACATGGCTTTGATAGTAGTTTTTTAGAGTTCAGGAGAATATATAAATCACTAAAAAGAAATTTCCAAGTTATAGTTCCTGATCTGTTAGGTTTTGGTTTTAGTCCTAGGTGCGCAACAAATGAATATAATTCCTCGAAAATAATTTCGTTTTTAATTGATCTCCTGAAGACTTTAAAAATAACAAAGAATCTAAAAATTATTGGTGCCTCTATGGGAGGTTCAACAGCCTTAAAACTCGCCTTTGAAATTCCTGATTCTATTGATAAAATTATCCTTTTGTCCCCCGCCGGATTGTTTGGAGAGCCTAAGAGTATCCCTTTTCCGCTTAACCAAATTGGCGCCTCATTTCTTGGATTGCCCCAGGTCAGGAAAAGCCTTTGTAGGCAAGCATTTGCTTTTCCAGATGAATGTGTTGGTGAGATGGAAGAGCAAATTGCTTCAATTCATTTAGGTTGTAAAGGATGGAGGAATTCACTGGCATCATTTGCAAAAAGTGGAGGGTTTGCTGGAACTCATAAATATATTCAAAATATCCCAATTAAAACATTATGTGGAGAAAATGATCGAATTCTTGGAAAAAAAGAGATTAAAAATATAAGAAATATTGAAAAATTAAATTTTGTAGGGCTGCAAAATTGTGGTCATCTTCCACATGTAGATCTACCATCATTATCTAGTAAAATTATCCAAGATTATTTTTTGGAATAAAAAATTTTTTTAATTAATTTAGATACTTGAGAATTATAAAAATGTAATATATAACAGATGGAGTAAATATGTAACTGTCAATTCTGTCAAGAATTCCTCCATGTCCCGGTAAGAATGTTCCGGAATCTTTTATTTTTGCATCTCTCTTCATCATGGATTCAATTAAATCTCCAACTAATGCCATAAGGGAAATTGAAATTCCATATAAGATTCCAATAAATAATGGATTTTCCCAATTCATTAAAAATGCGAAAAATATTGCTAGTACAGTTGAACAGGATATCCCTCCAATTAAACCTTCTATAGTTTTGCTCGGAGATATTGGAGAAAGAGATGTTTTACCAAATAACTTTCCAAAAAAATAAGAGCCAATATCACTAGCTACAATTAAAAAACAAGAAGTTAAAGTTAAATGAAGACCAGTAGTATTTGATAAGTTCTCAAACGAAATAGACCCCTGATTTGAACTTATTATCACTGAATCTAATCCCCTTAACTTAATCCAGTAACTTGGTAAAAAACCTAAATAGAATAATCCAAAAATAGAGGCTGCGATATCTGAAATTGTTCCAGGTTTTGGTTGCAAAAGTAACCAAGTGCATATCCCAACTGAACAGATTGGCAAAATTGAATTTGATATTTCTTCTTCAAGCAAACCAATGCTCTCAAGATAAGTAGAAATTATGATAACGAAAGATGAAAATAATGTGGTTTTTGTGGCTGGTTTTATTCCTTTAAATTCTGCCATTTTAAAAAATTCCAATAATGCTAAATACGTAAGCAACACTGTTGCCAATGTAAAAAACCACCCCCCCAACAAAACAACAATTAAACCAAAAATTCCTATAAGTAATCCGCTTCTTAATCTCATATGAAATTTCTATGTTTATATGACTCTTATATTAAAATTTACCAGATCTTTGTTGCATAAACTTTGATTGTTTATCCAATTAAACCTAGATATATCAATTTTTTCTCCAGGAACTAGAAGAGGTATCCCAGGAGGATAAGGGCAAATAATATCTCCAGATATTTTATTTAATGATTGCGAGAAAGGAATACTCTGAGTCTCACTTCTCCAAGCAATTCCAATTTCAATTTCGGGTGCTTGAACTAATTTATAGGGCGATTGGAGCACCTCTAAACTTTTGGATTTTTTAGAGTTTAATAGTAATTTATTCCATAACTTTTCAAACAAATCAAGAAAATCTTTTTGATTTGCAAAGCCTAAGCAAAAAGTGAGAGTCATCATTTCTGGTAATTCAGCAATTAGGCCATTTCTATAAAAAAAATTATCAGCAGTAAAACCATCAATTCCAGCCTTGGAGGTATTTACCACAATTTTTAAGGGATCTTGGGTTTCTATGAGAGGAATATTTTTTTGAATTAATTTTTTGTAGATACTTTTTGCCTCTAAAATTCTTTCTTGATATTTGAATAAACTTTTTTTATTAAGCCAGTCTTTAATAGACTCTTCACAAGAAGAAAGTAATAAGGAACTTGGACTAGTAGTTTGCAACAAATTAATACTCTTGATTAAATTACGTTCATTTATTAGATTCCCTTTGTACCAAAGTACCGCCGTTTGAGTTAAACCATTGAGCGACTTATGCAATGAATGAACAACTAAATCAGCGTTTGATGATAAGGCTGGTTTGGGTAAATTAAGGTTTTCACAAAAAAGGAAATAAGAACCATGGGCTTCATCAACTAAAACTGGTAAATTTTTTTGATGACAAAAATCAATTAAAGGCTCTAAATCGCTGGCATAACCATGATAAGAGGGACTTACAAGAATTATGCCTACAATTTTATTCTCATCAAAATTTAATTTTTTAAATACATTTTCCAACCAAATTTTAGTAATTGGTATGTAATGCCCCGTTTCTGTTGAAAATTCTAGGTCAAAAAATAGTGGATTTATGTTCTGCATCGCACAGGTTTTTATTACACTTATATGAACATTTCTAGGCATTAAGATAGTTTCGCCTGGATTTGCCATGGCAATTACTGCTGATTGTATTAATCCAGAAGCTCCATTAACTCCAAAAAAACATCCTTTCGCTCCAAATTTGTCAGCGAATTCTCTTTGAGATTTTGCAATTAATCCGCTTTGGGATAGTGGCGAACCTATTTCTGGTAGTTCAGGCAAGTCCCAATAACCAGGCGGATTTTTTAATAATCTCACTAATTTCTTTGGTAAAGCTGCCCCTCTGTTATGAGCGGGAAAGAATAAAGACTTTAAAAACTTTTTAGTTAGAAAAGATGAAATGCTCATAAAGTATTATTGACACATATAGAATGGGTAAAATGGTATTCTTTTTTTGATATTTTTTAAATTTAATGAAAAGATCTTATTCGAAATATTCAGCAAAAGATGATTTGATTTGGTTGATTTTGAGACCATGGATTTTTATCCCAAGAGTTTTATATATCCTTTTAACTTTTATTTTTCTTTTTTTAAGAATACTTTTTCAAGGTAACAGTAAAAATAAAAATGTACAAAAAAATCTCTCGAAATATCTTTTTAATGTAATAACAGATTTAGGACCTTGTTTTATAAAATTAGGCCAGGCACTTTCAACAAGACCAGATCTTGTTAGACAAGATTGGCTTACAGAACTTACAAACTTACAGGATAATCTCCCAGCATTTGATCACAAAATTGCATTAAAAATAATTGAAGAGGAACTTGGAGCACCTGCTAATGAATTATTTGATGAATTTCCAGAAAGTCCTATTGCTTCAGCAAGCTTAGGTCAAGTTTATAAAGCAAAAATAAATAATACTTATCTAGCTGTAAAAGTACAACGGCCAAATTTGTACTTTCTCATAAGAAGGGATGTTGTGATATTAAGGTTTTTAGGAACTTTTTTATCCCCATTCTTACCATTAAATATAGGTGTTGGAATTGGAGAGATAATAGATGAATTCGGCAAGGCACTTTTTGAAGAAATTGATTATCAAAAAGAGGCCGAAAATGCTTTGAGGTTTGCAATTTTATTCAAAGAAAACCCAAATATTTTTATTCCTAAATTAGAAAAACAGTTTTCATCTAAAAGGATTATCACAACTTCTTGGATTGATGGAGTTAAGTTAAGAGATAGAGCTGTATTGGAGGAAAATAACTTAATACCAGCTTCTTTTATAAAAACTTGCGTCATCAGTGGACTACAGCAATTATTTGAATTTGGATATTTTCATGCCGACCCACATCCAGGAAATATGTTTGCTCTCAAAGGAGGAAATGCAGATTGTGGGAATTTAGCTTATGTTGACTTTGGAATGATGGATACTATTACAAATTCAGATAGACTTACTCTTATTAAGGCAATTGTTCACATAATAAATGAAGAATATTATCTTCTTGCAGAAGATTTCCAAAAATTAGGTTTTTTAACCAAAGAACAAGATCTTCAAAAACTTGTTGATCCATTAAAAGAAGTTCTTGGAGGATCTCTAGACGCTGAGGTTGGGAATTTTAATCTTAAAAATGTAACTGATAAATTTTCAAAACTAATGTATTCCTATCCTTTCAGAGTTCCCAGCAGGTTTGCCTTAATTATAAGAGCTGTTGTTAGTCAAGAAGGTTTAGCACTAAGACTTGATCCTGAATTTAAAATTTTAAAAATCGCTTATCCATATATTGCTAAAAAACTACTTACCGATAATTCTGAAGAGATTTTAGACATCCTTTTAGAAGTCGTTTTTGATAAAAAAGGTCAAATTCAAATAGAAAAAGTTCAAAGTTTATTAAATATTTTATTTAAAGATTCAGAGAATATTAATTCAGACCTCATACCAGTCGCAAACGCTGGATTGAAATTATTTATCAGTAAAAAAGGATCCGAAGTTAGGAAAAATCTTCTTTTAAGCCTTATCAAAGATGAAAAATTAGAATTTACTGATGCGAAAAAACTTTTAGCTTTAATTAGAGATACTTTTAGCCCTCTGAATTTTGCAAAAAGTGCAGTACAAAATATCATTTCTACAGTTTAGTTTTTATATTTATATTTAATGAATTTACTTATGATTATAATTCTATTAAAATCTCATTATTTTTTTTTAAAAAATTGAGTATTAAAAGTATTAATTAGCTTGGGAATATTGAATGAATATATTGCAAAATCTCTTTTTATTTAATAAAAAATCTGAAAAGAATAAAGACTTTAATACTGGATTGGTTGATCAATATATAGAAATTGCAAAGTTAGTAAAAGAAGCAAGAATTCAACAAAAACTTACAATAAAACAATTGTCATATATTTCAAGAATTCCTGAACGAATAATTAATTCTATTGAAAATAATAATAAAAACATTAGGCCAGAGTATCCTTTTATAAGATCCATATTAATTAAATTAGAGGAATGCTTAGTATTAAAAAAAAATTCATTATTAAAATTAGCAGTTAGCGAAAGGAAAATTTTAAATAAAGGGGAAAAGGATTTTTTATTCAGGAAATTCGATCTTATCAATACATGGCAAGGAAGTCTTTTATATTTTTTTATATTAGTTCTAACTATATTTATATTAAAAAGATACTTTATTTTAAATGTAAACGTTATAGAGATTCAAAATATTGAGAATCAAATTATTGATAAATAATTTAAATAAATTCTACTTTCGAGTTCTCCCAAAATTATTTCCTAGCTCACTAAAGATTTTTATATTATCTTCTATTTCTTCTAAAGATCGATTTAACTTCCATTTCCAGTTATCTTTTGTAGTGCCAGGCTTATTTAATCTACTTGAATCGTCTAGAGATAATAGATCTTGTATTGGAGCGATAAAGAGATTAGCATTTGTGCCCATGCCAATTTCTATTAAATCCCAAGAAGGATTTTCTGAAAATTTATACTCATCTTTTATTCTTTTTTTGGATTCATAATCTAAATATTCCCACCATGAAACAGAAGTAGAGTTGTCATGAGTACCTGTATAAACAACCCAATTTTCTCCTTTAATATTCTTAGGCAAATAAGGATTATCTTCATTGCCATCAAAAGCAAATTGTAATATTTTCATGCCAGGCAGTTCAAAATTTTTCCTTAATTTCTCTACATCTGGGGTTATTACTCCCAGATCCTCCGCAATAATTGGTAGATGGTTAGCACCTAGATCCTTTTTTACTTTATTTAATAGTGTTCTACCTGGAGAATTTATCCATTTTCCAATAATTGCCGTTTTAGAACTTCCATTAACTCTCCAGTAACCTGCTAAACCCCTGAAATGATCAAATCTCAATATGTCCACAAGTTTAAATTGCCTTTGAAATCTTTTTCTCCACCAATTGAAATTAGACCTCTTATGTTTTGACCAAAAGTAAGTTGGGGTACCCCATAATTGTCCTGTTGAAGAAAAATAATCAGGTGGAACACCACTTTGAAAGATTAAATCTCCATTTTTAAAAATTGAAAATAATGATTTATTACTCCATACGTCGGCGCTGTCTCTAGAGACGTAAAAAGGCAAATCTCCTATTAGCTTAATATTTCTTGATTTTGCAAAGTTTTTAATAGCACTCCATTGCTCATCAAGATGCCACTGTATTAATTTTTTAATAAGTATCTCTTTACTTTTTTTCTTAATCCACGATTCTAAGAACTTTTTATTTTTTATTTTAAATTCTTGAGGCCATTCCCACCAAGGCAACATATTAAATTCCTCTCTGATAACAACAAATGTTGCATAATCTTCAACCCAAGAATTCCTACTGATCCATTTATTGAAATTAATTTTTCTTTCTTCAGATTGTGAACCCCAACCTTGTAAAAGGAGGCGACCTGATTTCTTTGTTAAATCATCCGCGATATCAAAATCAAAATGATCTTTTTTCTGATTTGTTATGCCAAGATTTTCTTTATTTGAAATGAAGATGAAACCTTTCTCGATTAAATCATCTATATCCAAAAACCATGGGTTTAGCGCAAAACTAGATGGGGAACTATAAGGAGAACCTGTAGAGTCAGTAGGTGTAAGAGGTAAAAATTGCCAGTATTCAATTCTATGCTTATGTAGTTTTTTTATCCACTCTTTAGCCCCTTTTCCAAAAGTTCCACATACTCTTCCTCCCGGAATACATGATGGATGCATAAGTACGCCTAATGATTTTTTTGCAAGAATTGACTCTACAGGCATGTTTTTTGTATATTTTGATTCTTTACACTTAAAGTGTTTTTATTTCTCTAAATTAAACCATATACAAATTTTTTTTAATTGACAAATATTATTCCTGGTTTTTAAGACTAAATAAATATAAATTATGATTTTTAATCAACAATTTTTTTCTTAATTGGATGTGACTTTTGAAAACATCTAGTCATTATCTTTTGCGAAATTTACATAAACGACTACGATAAGAATATAGTTTTATGGTGCAAATTTCGTGACAAGTTTTATCACGGCAATGCAGAGTAAGGAATCGAACTTTAATCTAACCAATACTAGATTAAGGCTAGTAAGTGGGACAAAAAATCCTAAATTAGCTGAAGAAATTGCATCATACTTAGGGATTAAAAATGTACCTCTAATTTCTAAAAGATTTGCAGATGGAGAACTTTATGTCCAGATTCAGCAATCAATTCGAGGTTGTGATGTATTTTTGATACAACCTACATGCGCTCCTGTAAACGATAGTTTAATGGAGCTATTGATAATGGTTGACGCATGTAAGAGAGCGTCTGCAAGACAAATAACGGCTGTAATCCCCTATTTTGGATATGCAAGGGCAGATAGAAAGACCTCAGGAAGAGAGTCTATAACTGCAAAACTAACTGCTAATTTACTTGAAAAATCAGGAGTTGATAGAGTGCTTGCTATGGACTTACACTCGGCTCAAATACAAGGCTATTTTGATATACCATGTGATCATATTTACGGTTCACCCGTATTAATTGATTATCTAGAATCTTTAAATTTAGAAAAAATAGTTGTAGTCTCTCCTGATGTAGGAGGAGTGGCGAGAGCAAGAGCATTTGCAAAATTAATGAATGATGCGCCTTTGGCTATCATAGATAAAAGGAGATCTGCGCATAATATCGCTGAAAGTCTAACGGTTATTGGTGAAGTTAAAGGTAAAACGGCTATTCTTATAGATGATATGATAGACACTGGAGGCACAATTTGTTCTGGAGCTAATTTACTAAAAAAAGAAGGAGCTAATAGAATATTTGCATGTGCCTCACATGCTGTATTTTCTCCTCCGTCTTATGAAAGATTAAGTACTAAGAATCTTTTCGAACAAGTTATTGTGACTAATAGCATACCAGTTATAGATAAAGATAATTTCCCACAGTTAAAAGTTCTTTCTGTCGCAAATATGTTGGGAGAAGCTATCTGGAGAATCCACGAGGAAAGTTCCGTTAGTTCAATGTTTAGATGATGGAAATTATTATTTTTGCAATCCTTGTAATTTTTTAAGTCTCTCAGTTTCAATCTTAAATTCCTTCTCAACCTTTTCAGGAACGTTATCCGGACAGATTTTAAGAGCTGATTCAACTAGTTGTAGAGATGCAATAAATTGTAATTGCTTCATGTCAACTTTTTGTTCTTTCTTTCTTTCTATTATTCTCCCTCCATGTTTTTGTGAAACTACTGATGCGAATGTTGTTGAGGCAACGTTTAATGTTTTTGTGAAATCTAAATCAAATCCTTTTCTTGTCGCATTGCATAGGAATGAAACCCCCATTCCATGATATAGATCTAAATCATTTTTGTTGGCAGGCGAATTTTTAACATTTGCACTTACATAATTAAATTCATTATTTATTTCAAATAAAAAATATGAAAAAATTAGAGGAATTGCGAAAAGTCTAGATATTTTTAAACCCATATTTGATTTATTTTTTAATTAATAATATTTAAGATAACATTTTTTATTTTTTAAATTAAATCTGCCAACAGAATTTATTATTTAATTTTAATTTCGTGATGATTTTCTACTATTTTCAGCTTATTTTTGTTCCATGAATATATAACCCTAAATCTATAATTATCAGTATCTACAAGTCTTGTATGTTCAAGGATATACCAATCTTTGTAAGAAGATTCAAAAATCATTTCGTGTTCGTCGACTTGTCTGATATTTGAAATCCCTTCATCATTACTTAAATAAAAATTTTCCCTCAAAAGTTGATGGCCTTTTAGGAATGCACGCATTTCTCCTCGTTCTTTATACTGAGGATTTTCGTCAAAGAAATTATATTTTTTTTCTGGGTACCAAGTGAATTTATAATGTGACTCCCATTCGGATTTACTCTTGAGAGCTTGTATATTTATATTCATACTTAAATTATAAGTTTTTTGTGCTTCATCAAGAAAATATGTTCTATTAGATTTCCACAAACCAATATTCCTCGAAAACCACCTTTTTAAATTACTATTTAAATTGATTTCTGGAGGATTTTCACCAAAATGCAAATTTTTCTTTGGATTAATAACAGCCATATATATATAAGTCCTATTTATTTCATAACCTATCTGTAAAATAAAAAAAAATATCTTAAGGTGTTTATAAGGATTAACAGCTTTTCAACACTTCAGAGGAAAACATTTGAATGAAAAAAAAGAGTTAAAATTAATACTTGTTGCAGCTAGAAATCAACTTTCTAGTAATGATATTAAGTCCCTAATAGCTTATTTAGAATCAGATGATTGCGATTTTGAGATATCTCTTCAGATATCTGAGCCTACGGAGCAGCCGGAATTACTTGAATTACATAGATTAGTCGCTATTCCTGCTCTTATCAAAGTTTCACCAGCTCCAAAGCAAATATTTGCTGGAAGTAATATTTTCTCTCAGTTGCAAAAATGGTTGCCAAGGTGGACACAGGAAGGCTTAACAAAAAATCTTGGAATTAATTTGCAACCATCCAAAATTGATTCAATAAGAACTCAAAAAGAATTTCTATTGGAAGATGAACTTCTCGTTTTAAGACAAGAAAATGAGACATTAACAAAAAGGATAGAGTCTCAGGAAAGATTATTAAGAATGGTCGCGCATGAATTAAGAACACCTTTAACTGCTGCTACTTTGGCTGTTCAAAGTCAAAAACTTGGACAAATAAATATTTCAAAATTGCAAGAGGTAATTAAAAGACGTCTACAAGAGATTGAACTCTTATCTCAGGATCTTTTAGAGGTAGGAACAACTAAATGGGAAGCGTTATTTAATCCTCAGAAAATTGATTTAGGTAATATTAGTGCTGAAGTAATTCTCGAATTAGAAAAATTCTGGAGATTAAGGAATATTGCAATTGATACTGATATTCCATCTGATCTTCCAAGTGTATTTGCAGATCAAAGAAGAATGAGGCAAGTATTTTTAAATTTAATTGAAAATGCTATTAAATTTTCTAAAGACTCTGGGTCTATAAAAATCACTATGATTCATAAGACAAATCAGTGGGTAGAAATAACAATTTGTGACAAAGGTGCAGGTATTCCTTTGAGCGAACAAAAGAGAATTTTTCTGGATAGAGTTAGACTTCCACAGACTTCTGAAGGAACTTCAGGATTTGGCATAGGATTATCTGTATGCAGGAGAATAGTACAAGTCCATGGAGGAAGAATATGGGTCGTATCTGAAATTGGTGTTGGTTCCTGCTTCCATTTCACTGTTCCCGTGTGGCAAGGACAAAACAAAGAGCAACAATACTTGACGAAGGGCTAGCCTTACTCTTAGTTTTTAATAAGCTGTTATGCTAATTTCCTGGCCCCATCGTCTAGAGGCCTAGGACACCTCCCTTTCACGGAGGCGACAGGGGTTCGAATCCCCTTGGGGCTATTAATTTAAATTTATAACGATCTTTTTGATGATTTTGCCTGCCTATCTACGGCAATTAAATTTTCTGAGAGATCCTTTTTAAGTCTTTTCTCTATCATACCTATTGGCATCCACTGACAACCTTGAACCGTAAGATCATAAATTAATGAATTTTTTGAAGTATTTTTAATGTTTTGTATTTTCCAACTACCTTCAAATTTCTTGAAATCTCCTTTTATCAAATTAAATTTTAAGAGGCCACGCTCCTTATCTTCAAATAAGTCGATAGTTACTTCAGCTGAAAATTTCATGCCAAGGAAATCCTGAGCTCCAACTTGTTTAAGGTGGACATTATTTTCCTTCTGAAATATTTTTTTGCTCGATAATAGATTTGGTATGTAGAGATTTAGCCTGTCATAATCTGTTAAAACACTCCACAAGGAATCGAAACTTGCAGAAGTTGTAAGTTGAGCTGCCAGTCGTCTCGTTCCGCCAGAAAGCTTTTCCATTGTCTGCTCAATTGTCCTGAAATCATTGTCTTTATAATGATTTGATGATTCTTGAGGATTATTCATACAATTAATTTTTTAATTAGATAAAAAATTATTTCTGTGTAACTATACTGATAAAAACAACAAATGCTGAAAAATTAAAATAATTTCATCTAT
>CACLFQ010000008.1 GCA_902606255.1 uncultured Prochlorococcus sp. | reverse complement strand
TGATGAAATAATCCCTAACATTTGGGCAGTTGGAGATGTAACGGGCAAACTAATGCTTGCCCATACAGCTGCAGCGCAGGGTACTATTGCTGTTGATAATATTTGCGGTGGTAATGTCGAAATTAACTATAAAAGTATCCCTGCAGCAACCTTTACTCACCCAGAGATAAGTTCAGTTGGTCTCTCTGAAGTTGAAGCTAAAGAGATATCTGCAAAAGAAAATTTTACTTTGGGAGTTGTCAAAAGTTTCTTTAAGGCTAATTCAAAAGCATTGGCTGAATTGGAGAGTGATGGATTGCTAAAGTTGATTTTCAATAAAGATAATGGGAAAGTATTAGGTGCTCATATTTTTGGGTTACATGCAGCTGATTTAATTCAAGAAATTTCGAACGCTATTTCAAGGAACCAAGATGTAGTTGAATTATCTAAAGAAGTTCATACTCATCCTACTCTTAGTGAAGTAGTTGAGGTCGCATATAAACAAGCGGCTTCTCAAATAAAATAATATCTAAAATTAATGGAGATAAGACGCAGGCCACCAAATCCAACAGTAAGGGTAGAAAATTTAGAATATGCTGTACCTCATAGAGAAGCACAAGCAAAAAATATTCTGGAAGAAATTGTATGGCACAAGGATATTGAAATTAAGAATTTTAAAAAAATAGTCTCTTTAGAAGATCTCATCAAAAAGATTGAAAAACTACCTACTCCCAAAGATTTTTATAAAAATATTTTGGAGTCAAAAATAAAACCAGGAGTTATTGCTGAAATAAAAAAAGCTAGTCCGAGTAAAGGAGTTATTAGAAAAGATTTTAATCCTGAAAACATCGCAATTTGTTATGAAGGATTAGGTGCATCATGTATCTCAGTACTTACCGATAAAAGGTTTTTTCAAGGCAGTTATGAAATACTCGAAAGTGTAAGGAGATCAACTAATCTCCCTCTACTCTGCAAAGATTTTATTATTTCTGCTTATCAGATTTATAAAGCAAGGGTATCTGGTGCTGATGCAATATTATTAATCGCTGCGATTTTAAGTGATGACGATTTAATTTATTTAAAGAAAATAGCTGATAATTTAAAGATGAATGTTCTTGTTGAAGTCCATAACTCTAATGAATTAGAAAGGATTCTAAAGTTAAAATCTTTTAATTTGATTGGAATAAATAATAGGGATTTAAAGACTTTTAAAACGGATTTAAAAACATCAATAGAATTGATGCATACATATGCAGATATATTTTTAAAACAAAATATTATTCCCATAAGTGAATCTGGAATTAATTGTGCCGATGATTTAGAATCGCTTAGATCTATTGGAATTAAGGGAGTATTAATTGGTGAAACTTTTATGAGAGAAACTGATATTGAACAATCGTTCAAGAAATTATTTAACTCAATTTAATATTGACTTCGAATCGTGCTATAAAATTGTATAAACAGAGTTGTACTGAATATATATGCAGGCTGTAATTTTAACAGGTATAGTTGCAGGATTTGTGCATGTAGTTAGTGGGGCTGATCATCTAATTGCAATGGTGCCAGCAGCAATTAATAATCCCCAAAAAGCTCTTAAAAATAGTTTCTCGTGGGGCTTAGGACACTCTTCAGGTGTCCTCTTGTTAGCTTTTCTAGCGATTTTTATTAAGGATATTACGCCATTAAACAAATTTTCTAATATTGCCGAATTCCTAGTTGGAATTTCTCTTCTAATTGTTGGAGTATTTGCTATAAAAAATTCTTTTCAATTAAGTATCCACTCGCATTCCCATAAGCATGAGAATGGAATTGCCCATCGTCACTTTCACTTTCATGTTAAGGAACAAAAAAATAATAATAAGCACTCACATGCTTTGACTGGTTTAGGCTTGTTACACGGTATAGCTGGAGGTTCACATTTTCTTGCAGTTCTTCCTGCTTTAGCACTACCTTTAACAAGTGCTTACTTATATTTGATTTCATATTTGATTGGTTCACTAATAAGTATGAATCTTTTTACTTGTTTAATATCTTTTACCACCTTTAAAGCAAGTCAAAAATTTATTAAAAGATTAATAGCTGTAGCAGGAGGGCTTTCCTTTTCTTTGGGATTATTTTGGATTCAAAGAAGTGCTTCTGTTTTTTTTAATTAAAAAATTTTTTAATTTAGGAATAATTAATTTAGAGGTGAAAATCCCAATTATTTTTTCGTTATTGATTAATCCAAATTTATTACTATCTTCGCTAAATTCAATATTGTCGCCAATAACCTCAATATTATTTTGATTTACTGAATTTATCCTTTTTATTAGGTTTTGATTTTTAAGTGGATGATTAAAAATAACTATTTGTCGATTTTTAAGTATTGATTTATTCTTTTTATATTTTTTAAAAAATACAACATCCCCTTCTTTTAGGTAAGGTAACATCGATTTACCATTAATAATGGCAGTTTTTCTTAAACCTAAAAAAAATAAAATAAAATCAAATAAACTTTTGAAAATAATTCTGGTTAACTAGCTTTTACAAAAGCGTCTGATCTTCCTTTTGAAGCCCAGAAAATACTATGAATCTTTTCTACATAACTCATGAGTTCTTCAGCTTGAGCTAAGTCAATATTAACTTTGCATGCACTGCATAATTTGGCAGCCTTCCAAATGGTTTCATGTAAGTCTGGATAAGTTTCTAAGTGAACTGGTTTAAAGTAATCTGTCCATAAAATTAGAATTTCTTTCTTTGTTTCTTTTGCTTGCTCTTCTTTAACTGCAACATATCTAGAAAATGTATTACTGTATGCAGCCCACGCTGCTGAATCAGTGCTGGGAGGAGCTTCTAATGCAATAAGTTTTTTTGTCATTGATAAAACTGCTTCAGCTGCAACTCTCGTAGATGCTGGGTCGTAAACACCACAAGGACCGTCACAGTGAGCATGGACTGTAATTGGAGATTTTTTATCTAGAAAAGAATTGATGAATTTACTTAACATTTCAAATATATGATGTTGTATATATAATACTTGGAGATTAACTAAATTGAAAAGTCTTAGATATTTTTCTTACTTAATTTAATCGACTTTTAATAATTCAACATCAAATATTAAAGTCGCATTAGCAGGTATTACATTTCCTGCTCCTCTAGATCCGTATCCAAGTTCCGGAGGTATTGTCAATTTTCTTTTACCTCCAACTTTCATGCCTGCTACACCTTCGTCCCAACCTTTTATTACTCGTCCAGCACCCAAGGGAAAGCTGAATGGAGCTCTTCCGATACTGGTATCAAATTGTGTCCCGTCTTCTAAAGTTCCTGTGTAATTTACTGTAACTGTTTGCCCAGCACTAGCTTCATCTCCTTCCCCATTTACAATATCTGCAATAATTAGACCACTTTCTGTAGTCCTTGAATTGCTGTCTGATGGTGTTTCTTCTGCCATAGCGAAAAGTATAGGATTTGGATCTGATGGGTCTAGTTCAAATAAATTATTATTTGAAATATTTGATGATTTTGCAAGAGGCTTTTGTTGAATTAATTGATTTTCTGATTCAGCAGCATTAACAACTTGAGGTGAATTAAATTGACTGAAAATAGTTAATGAAACACAAAAAACAAAAACTGCAAAACTGATAAAGACTTCTTTCACCTAGATTTTGAAAGTTACTAAAACTAATACTACAGAATAAAGGTACAATAAATGGGTGATTTTAATTTAATTTGAAATTTTAGATTGTTAATCCCAACTCAAGTTAAAAGTTTAAAACAATATTTTTACCCATGTTTAGGTGGCATCTTAGGAGGAATTTCTGTTGCAACCAATTTTTGGATGATTTTTATGCCGATATCATTATTTATTTTATGGAAGGGAAGTGAAAGAAGGATAGCAAATTTTTGTTGGGGTTTTTTCTTTATCTTGATAAGTCATTCTTGGCTTTATGATCTTCATCCATTAACATGGCTAGGTTTTTCATGGCTTGCAAGTTTAATAATCACCATTTCAATATTATTATTTTGTGCTTTTCTGGGTGGGTTATTAGTTTATTTATGGGGTTTGTTAGTTGAAATTATTCTGTGGAAAGAGGATGTTTTTAAAATGAAAATATTACTTTTAACCGTAAAAGTATTTTTTTTATCTTTGACTTGGGGGATTGGTGAATTGATACTTTCTCAAACACCTTTTTTTTGGATAGGTTTAGGCGAGAGTCTTGTTCCAGGTGATATTTATCTTGCTGGTTTGGCAAGATGGATTGGCGCAAGTGGTTTATGCGTATTACAAATATTGATTGGATTTTGGATATTTTTTAGTCACGGTAGATGGAGAAGAAAACTTCATTTTAAAAAAATATTTATTTTCGGACTTATTATTATTTTTTTCTTACATTTATTTGGGGGTTTAACAACTCCAATAAAAAGAAATTATGAATATCCTGTGGCTATTTGGCAAACCAATATACCAACACGAGAAAAATTAAAAATAGATGATGAATATATTAAAGAAAAACAATCTATCGCTCAAAAATATGCTTTAGCCAATCATGCAAAACTTCTTGTTGCTCCAGAAGGAACTCTATCTAATAATTTTTATTTATCTAAAGGCATTAAGGTTAATACCTTGGCAGGAGGTTTCAGAAATTCTAATAATGAGTTAAGAAGTTCTTTACTCGGATTTCAAATTGGAGATAAGTATTTTACCTCATTTATAGATAAAAATAGACTTGTTCCATTAGGTGAAAAAATACCAAGATTTCTAGATGGTTTTTCAAGAGGATTATCTGCAGTAGGAGGAATTCAACCAGGTTCTTATTCAAGATTTTTTGATCCTAAATTTACACCCCCATTAGCAGTAGCTATCTGTTACGAAATTAGTGATGGATTGAAAATAAGAAAGGCTATTAATAGCGGTGCAAAACTAATAATAACTGCAGCAAATTTAGATCCCTATCCAACTAAGCTTTATAATCAATTCCTGTCTTTGGCAAGATTGAGAAGTATTGAAAATAAAACAGATAATCTACTTGTATCAAACACAGGCCCTTCGGGTTTAGTTAAAGATGATGGGAAAATAATTCAACTTCTAGATTTAAATGTGGAGCAAAATAAAGTAGTTTTCCCTAATTTTTCATCCGACAAGACCTTCTATACAAAATTTGGAGATAAACCTATTTTGTTATTGTTTATATTTTTTATGGGATTAAATTTCTTTTGGAAAATTAATTAATTAATCCGCCACCTAATAAAATTTCTCCTTTATAAAAAACTGCAGCTTGTCCGGGCGTTACAGAACTTTGACTTTCTTCAAAAATTAATTTAAATGTTTTAGTTGGATTATCTAAATTTTTCAAAGGTATTAAAGTTCCTTTTATTGGATGACTTCTATATCTGATTTGTGCTTCTACTTCTATCTCTTGTTTAGGTTCTTCGATTGAAACCCAGTTAACCTTACTAATTATTGCTTCTCTATTAAATAGATTACTTTTATCTGCTACATAAACTATATTTTTTACCCTGTCTAAACTTTTTACATATAATGGTTCCGGCCAAGCGATGCCCAAACCTTTTCTTTGACCTACTGTAAAGTGCTGTATACCATTGTGCGTTCCTAGGACTTTCCCATTTAAATGTATAATTTCTCCTTCTTTGGGTTCAATGTGTTTGTCGATAAATCTCTGCATTGATCCATAATGCTCAACTAAACATAAATCTTGACTTTCTGGTTTTTGAGCAGTTCTAAGGCCTAATCTCATGGCTTCCTTTCTTGTTTCTTCTTTTTTCATTTCACCAAGAGGAAATTCTAATCTGCTTAGTACTTCTTGTGAAAGAGAATAAAGAAAATAACTTTGGTCTTTGTTTTCGTCAGCACCTCTGAGAAGAAGGAAGTCCTTAAATACAAAGCTCTTGCGATCAAGTTTTTCAGCATAAGATGATTTTTTTATCCTTGCGTAATGTCCGGTCGCAATATGAGTAAAGTCTTTTTTGTTTATTGCGTAATTAAGCATCTCTTCAAACTTCACATTCTTGTTGCACATAGAACATGGAAGTGGAGTGAATCCTTTCTCATAGCTTTCAGTAGTTTTTTTAATTACCTCTCTTTCGAAAATTTCTCTTGAGTCTATTATTTTATGATTAATTCCCAAATCTTCACAAAGGCCAGCAGCATCTACTAATCCTTCAGAACAACAGGAGCCTTGTCCTTTCATTAGCCAAAGAGTTAGTCCCTCAACATTCCAGCCTCTTTCTACAAGAAGAGCAGCTGAAAGGGAACTATCTACGCCGCCAGAAAGACCTACAATAATATTTTTCTTCTTTTTAGTTTTATTATTAGTAGAAAAATAGTTCTCTAATTTTTTATCCTTTTGTGTCTTTAACATGGAAGTTTAAATTTTTGAACAGTACTTCAGTTGCTTCGTACTCATTATGAACAAAATTGGATGGCCAACAATTGACTCTAAACATTTAATTGTTGATTCAAAGCAAATGTTGATATTAGAGAAAGAAATGTTTTCTGATGGAATGCCACAAGAAGCATTAATGGAAAAAGCTGGTATCCAAATTAGTAGATGGCTCTTAAAAAGGAAATCTCTTCTAAAGCATGGAATAACTGTTTTAATAGGTCCTGGGCATAATGGTGGGGATGGTGCCGTAATAGCTAGAGAGCTTTTTCTGAAAGGTTTTTTAGTAAAGATATGGTGTCCATTTCCCATAAAAAAAACATTAACAAATAACCACCTTAATTATCTTACATCTATTGGTGTCACAAAATTAGTAGAGCCCCCTGATGCAAATGGGAAAGAAATCTGGATTGATGCAGTTTTTGGTAATAATCAAACAAGAAAAGTTGATAATAAATTAATAAAACTATTAAATCAAAAATTTCATAACAAATATGGCAAGGTAATAAGTATTGATATTCCAACAGGATTATGTCCTAATAAAGGAGAGCCTTTTTTAGATAACGCAGTAAAGGCAGACTATACCTTGGCCGTTGGTCTTTATAAGATTGGGTTGACCCAAGATTCTGCTTTACCTTTCATTGGAGAATTGCACCATATAGATGTTGGGATGCCTATTAGTAAACTGTCCAAAGTTGATAATAAGATTTTTAAGGTTACTTACAAAGATTTGAAAAATATTGATTTACCTTCTTTACCAAAAAATTCTAACAAATATAAAAGAGGTAGAACATTACTAATTGCCGGAAGTGAAAAATATCCTGGTGCTGCATACTTAGCATTAAAAGGGGCCATATCAAGTGGAGCAGGCTTTATCTCTGCGGTCCTGCCTGGGATAGTTGCTGAATCTATTTGGCAAGTTGCCCCAGAAATAGTTTTAAAAGAAACTATGCAATCTAATCAAAATGGAAATGCATCTTTATTTAGTGCATTAAAGAATATTGATTTAAGTGCATTTGATTCATTAGCTGTCGGCCCGGGAATAGGAATTGATAATGATGATTGGCAAAAATCAAAAGACTATCTTATGGCTTTTGGAGGATTATTGATCTTAGATGCAGATGCTCTTAATAGGATTTCGGAATCTAAGTTAGGGGCAAATTTCTTTTTAGAGAGAAAATTTAAAACATGGATTACACCACATAGCAAAGAATTTCGAAGGTTATTCCCCGATATCAAATCTGAGACCAATGTAGGGTTAGCTCTTGATGCAGCAAAAAAATTTAACATTAGTATTTTATTAAAGGGAGCTAACAGCATAGTTGCTGATAATAAAAAAGTATGGCAACTTTTTGGAACCGATTCTCAAACAGCTCGAGCAGGGCTAGGTGATCTTTTATCTGGATTTATAGCTGGCAGTTCTGCGATTGATTTAACCTTTTGTAGAAATATATCAACAGATTTTTTTGCTAAATACGTACTTTTGCATTCATTTGCTGCATCAAAATGCAAAAAAGGGTCAAATTCTTCTGCTATTGGTGACGAATTGTCAAAATTAATGAGAAATAAAAAAATGAGACAAATATCTTGAAAGAAACAATTTAAGAGAGTTATTTATAGTTTTAAACACATAAGTACACAAATATTACTTGAAATCTGAAGCGCGCATTAAATATTTCGCCAATTCTTAAAAAGTGTAGGAGAGTCTTATTACCTTATTTAGGTCCAAAAAAATGGTTTCATCATTACAAACTCAATCAGAACAACCTAAAAGAAGAAGTAATGATCCAATAAGTTGGTATTTGCAGAACATCGGTAGAGTCCCTTTATTGACACCAGCTGAAGAGATTGAATTGGGTAATCAAGTTCAGAAAATGATGATTCTTACAGAAGATGGTCAATTAAATGAAAAGATTAAAGAATTTACAACTCAGCAAAAAAGAACAATAAAAATTGGTCGAAGAGCTAAAGATAGAATGATGAAAGCTAATTTAAGATTAGTTGTCAGTGTGGCAAAAAAATATCAAGGTAAAGGATTAGAACTTCTTGATTTAGTTCAAGAAGGTTCTCTTGGATTGGAGAGGGCTGTTGAAAAATTTGATCCGACTAGGGGATATAAGTTTTCTACTTATGCTTTTTGGTGGATTAGACAGAGTATGACTAGAGCAATTGCTTGTCAATCAAGAACTATCCGTTTACCTGTTCATTTAAGTGAAAGGTTAGCTTCTATTAGAAAAGTTAGTAGAGATTTGGCTCATAAACTTGGTGCTATGCCAAGCAGAATTGAAATTGCAGAGGCGATGGAAATTGATGTGGAAGAATTGGATTCTGTTTTGAGACAAGCTTTATCGACAAGTAGTTTAGATGCTCCAGTAAATGGTGATGATGGCAGGAGCTTTTTAGGTGATTTAATTGCAGATAGCAATAATGAAGAGCCTTTAGATCAAGTTGAACAGAAAATGCATCAAGAGCAACTTGGGAAGTGGTTAAGTCATTTAAGCGAGCAAGAGCAACATGTTCTCAAATTAAGGTTTGGACTTGATGCAAATGAGAGACATACGCTTGCTGAAATAGGAAGATTATTAGAAGTTTCTAGAGAAAGAGTGAGACAAGTTGAACTTAAGGCACTAAGAAAATTAAGAAATTTAACTAGAAAATTACCTAGCGGTATTTAATCTAATCTTCTGCCCAAATATATTTAGTTAATTCTTGTGAAGGCGGTTCAGGAGCTTCAATAGCATTTTTAACTGATTCCGTTATCTCTGCGTCAATTTTCTTTTCAATAATTTTTAATTCTTCTTCCGTTGCGAATTTACCATCAACTATTTCTTGGGCTAATTTCTTAATGGGATCTCTTTTCCCCCAAAATTCTTTCTCTTTTTCAGACCTTAATTCATCTGGATCCGCAAGAGAATGTCCTCTGAACCTATAAGTTAAACATTCTAAAAGTGTGGGACCTTCCCCTGCTCTAGCGCGCTCAATTGCTTTTTGTGCTGCACCTCTCACTGCTAATACATCCATTCCATCAACTTCTTCGCCATGCATCCCAAAAGCAGATGCTTTTCTCCAGATTTCAGGATTGCTAGTAGCTCTATCGTGAGCCATGCCAATAGCCCATTTATTATTTTCAACAACAAAAATTATGGGTAATTTCCATAATTGGGCCATGTTTAAACATTCAAAAAACTGGCCATTATTACAAGTCCCATCCCCAAAGAATGCTGCAGTTACAGAATCACTACTATTATTTCCAGAAACTTCCTTTTTATATTTGCTTGAAAAGGCTGCCCCTAAAGCGACTGGAATTCCCTCTCCAATAAATGCATATCCCCCGAGTAAATGATGCTCTCTTGAAAATAAATGCATTGAACCACCTCGGCCTTTGCTACAACCTGTAGCTTTACCAAAAAGTTCACTCATTACTTCAAAAGAGGGAACGCCAGCACTTAGTGCATGAACATGGTCACGATAGGTACTACAAAACCAATCATGTTTCTTTTTCATAGCGCCAATTACTCCTGTGCTTATAGCCTCTTGTCCGTTATATAAATGAACGAAACCAAACATTTTCCCCCTGTAATACATTTCTGCACACTTATCTTCGAACCTACGACCAAGCATCATGTCTTCATAAAGAAATAATCCTGTTTCTCGATCTAATTTGGCTTTTTTTATGTCTTGAAGATTTGAGATTCTCTCTACGTGTGTTTCCAAGAAAAATACCTTAACGAAGTTTTGATTTGTTAACATTCTAAGCTGTGAAGGGTAATTTTCATGATTTTTTTTAAAAACTCTGTAAGACCTTGTGAAAAAAAAAATTAACTTGATAAAATTTGTCTAAGAATTTTTAATAGGATATTTGTTTGGAACTTCCTTTAGACCATTTTCGTTTAATTGGCGTAAGCCCCTCTGCAACTTCTGAGGAAATATTAAGGGCGTTTCAATTGCGTTTAGATAAAACACCCGATGATGGTTTTACGTATGAAGTTTTAACCCAAAGATCTGAGTTGCTTCGGCTAACTGCCGATCTACTTACAGATCCAGAAAGCAAAAGAGAGTACGAAAATTTGTTATTAAATGGGAAATCTGGATTGGAGTTTTCCTCAAATAGAGAAGTTGCAGGATTAATACTTCTTTGGGAATCGGGTTTACCAAAAGAAGCTTTTAAAATCACGAGAAAAGCATTGCAGCCCCCCCAAACTCCAGCTTTAGGAAGTAGTAGAGAAGCTGATTTAACATTATTGGCTGCTTTAACAGCTAGAGATTCTGCAATTCAAGAACAACAGCTTAGATCATATTCTAACGCTGCGGAATTTTTACATGAAGGTATACAACTTCTACAAAGAATGGGAAAGCTTGGAGACATAAGAAAAGAACTTGAAGAAGACTTGGTTGCTCTGCTTCCTTACAGAATCCTTGATCTACTTAGTAGGGATCTAAATGATCAAGAGTCTCATAAAAAAGGCTTAAATATGCTGGAAAATTTAATAATCAAAAGAGGTGGTTTGGAAGGTAATAATAAATCTGAATATAAAAATTATTTAAATCAGCAAGAGTTTGAAGCTTTTTTTCAACAAATTAAACCATTTTTGACAGTGCAAGAACAGATTGATTTGTTTCTTGAATTACAAAAAAGAGGATCATTAGAAGCAGGATTTTTAGCTTTTCTATCATTGACAGCAATTGGTTTCTCTAGAAGAAAGCCGGAAAAATTATTTGAAGCGAGGAGAATTTTAAAGAAACTAAATTTGTCCGGTCTTGATTCAATGCCTCTAGTAGGTTGTTTAGACTTACTCTTGGCTGATATTAACGAGGCCTCCGCAAGGTTTTCAAGTAGTTCTGATGAAAATTTACGAGATTGGCTCAATAATTATCCTGGAAATAAGTTAGAAGCAATATGTATTTTCTGTAAAAATTGGTTAGAGAATGATGTTTTAGTTGGGTATAGAGATATTGACTCAAAAGATGTGGATTTAGATTCTTGGTTTGAAGATAGGGAAATTCAAGAATTTATTGAACAATTAGAAAAGAAATCAAATAAAAATGCAATTAGATCAAATTTTCAGAACCAACAAATTGAGAAGGAATCTTCCACACAAAGGACTGAAGATTTTGATAATTTATTAGGTAATATTGATGAAAGAAGATTACCTTGGCCTGGTGGCATAAAACAAGATTATGAAAAGGTTGAGATCCAAGAAAACGAATTAAATGAGGCATACTTTAAGAAAAAACCAATAGAGTTTTATAATTTTTTAATTGAAAAAATTGCCGAATTAAAGTTTAGTTTTGGGGAATTCTTGAAGGATAAAGAGATTATTAATCGGTCACCTTATTTAATTTATATTTATGCGTTTTTGATCTTATTTGCATTTGGTATTGGTATTGGATTTTTAAGAAATAATTTAAAAAAATCAGTTCAGGACGAAGCTATTGCTGAAAAGCCTTTAATTGCTATAGATAAAAATCAAAAGCTTAGTGAGAAAGATATTACTCAAGAAATAAAAAAAAATCCTTCAAGCAAATTGAATTCTATTCCTGAGAAATCTACTTCAATTATTTCCTATGATTTCAAAGAACTTAATACACCTTCACCCTCTTTAGAAGATATAAGGAATTTAATTAATGGATGGCTTCTAAGTAAAAGTAATTACTTAGCGGGAAAGAGTGAAATTAATATTTCTAAGATTGTTAGTAAACGTCTGATTGATCGAACAATCGAAGAAAGACAGAATGATATCAAGAAGGGAATTTATAAAGAAATTAATTCCCAAATACGTAAGATTGATTTGAAATCGCAAAATTCATCTCGGATAGTTGTTTTAGTTGAATTAAGTTATCTTGAGAGAATTTTAAAGAATTCTGGAGAACTTGTTAATGAAACATCATTGACTCCCCTGAAAGTTAAATATATTTTGGGTTTTTCAAATAAATCATGGAAAATGATTGATTTCGTGAGTGGCTTGTAATTACAAACTTCAAGATCATCTATAATAATTAAAATTACTTTTTAATAATGTTTGATGAACTCTCGTCACGCTTTGAAGACGCAGTAAAGGGTTTAAGAGGCGAAGCAAAAATAACTGAAAATAATATTAATGATGCCTTGAAGGAGGTAAAAAGAGCACTTCTTGATGCAGATGTTAGTTTGTCTGTAGTCAAAGAGTTTATATCAGATGTCAAAGATAAAGCTATCGGAGAAGAAGTAGTTAGGGGTGTAAACCCAGGACAAAAATTCATAGAAGTTGTAAATAAAGAATTGATTAACATCATGGGGAATGAAAATTCTCCATTAAACGAAAATGAAAATAATCCTACAGTTATTTTAATGGCAGGACTTCAGGGAGCGGGTAAAACAACTGCAACAGGAAAATTAGGCCTTTATTTGAAGGAAAAAGATAAAAAAGTTCTTTTGGTTGCTGCAGATATTTATCGCCCAGCTGCTGTAGAGCAGCTTAAAACATTGGGAAGTCAATATGACTTGGAAGTTTTTTCAGCTAAAGAAAAAAATAGCAAACCAGAAGAAATAGCAAAGGAAGCATTGAGTTTTGCTAGTGAAAATGATTTTAATTCGATAATTATTGATACCGCAGGAAGATTGCAAATTGATGATTCTATGATGAGTGAAATGGTTAGAATAAAAGAAGTTTCTAATCCCGATGAGGTTTTGCTTGTTGTTGATTCTATGATTGGGCAAGAAGCTGCTGACTTGACAAAGTCATTTCATGAAAAAGTAGGAATTTCAGGAGCGATATTAACTAAGTTGGATGGAGACTCAAGAGGAGGGGCTGCTTTATCAATAAAAAAAATAAGTGGTAAACCAATCAAATTTATCGGTGTAGGTGAAAAAATAGAGGCATTGCAACCATTTCATCCAGAAAGAATGGCCAGCAGAATTCTGGGAATGGGTGATGTATTGACACTTGTTGAAAAAGCCCAAAAAGAAGTTGAACTTGCTGATGCAGAAGCGATGCAAAAGAAACTTCAAGAAGCGACTTTTGATTTTAATGATTTTGTAAAGCAAATGAGATTAATTAAAAGGATGGGATCACTTGGTGGATTGATTAAATTGATTCCTGGAATGAATAAAATCGATGATGGGATGATAAAAGATGGAGAAGATCAACTTAAGAAAATAGAATCAATGATTTCTTCAATGACTCTTGAAGAGAAACAAAAACCTGAGGTTCTTGCCGCTCAGCCCTCAAGACGACAAAGGATTGCTCAGGGTAGTGGTTATGAAGCAAAAGATGTAGATAAAGTATTAGCTGATTTTCAAAGAATGAGAGGCTTCATGAAACAAATGTCCAATGGAGGAATGCCAGGAATGGGAGGAATGCCAGGAATGGGAGGAATGCCAGGAATGGGAGGAATGAGTGGTAATAAACCAATGAAAAAACAAAAAAATAATAAAAAGAAAAAAGGGTTTGGTGATTTATAATTTCTAAATTTTTACCTTTAAATGATATTATTATTAAAAATGCATTGATTTGACATGATTAAACTGCGCCTTAAGCGCTTTGGAAAGAAAAAAGAAGCAAGTTTCAGAATTGTTGCATGCAATAGTACTTCTAGAAGAGATGGTAGACCTCTACAAGAAGTAGGTTTTTATAATCCAAGAACTAAAGAAACTAGGCTTGACACAGAAGCTTTAAGAACAAGACTTAATCAGGGTGCTCAGCCAACTGATGCTGTAAGATCTTTATTGGAAAAAGGCGGGTTATTAGAGAAAAAAGAGAGACCTTCTATCGCTATTGGTAAGTCTAAGCTAGAGAAGGAAAAAGTTGCTAAAGCTAAAACTAAAGACGAAGAAAATGATAGTAGTGAAGCTGAAAGCTAGTGATTTGATCAATTTTTATTCTTATAAAACAACTAGATGAAGGAAGTTTCCAAAACTGGTCACTTCACAATAGATTTGCCAAGCTCTGATGCTGCTACAGCTTTATCTGGACCTGGTAATTCTTTCTTAAAAAAGTTTGAGTCTCTTACAGGAGTTTCTTTAACTATAAGAGGCTTACAACTGGAGATGAACGGCGTTATTTCTAAGATTGAGAGAGCGTCAGCATTAGTAGAGCTGACAAGACCAATTTGGGAACAAGGGTTAGAAGTCCCAGAGGTAGATCTTAAAGCGGCTCTAAGTTCTTTAAATATGGGAGAGTCGTCTTCACATGCTGAACTTGGTAAAAAAGTTCTTGCGCGTTCCAAAGAAGGAAGATATTTAAGACCAAGAACTATAAGGCAAAAGGAATATGTTGAATCAATTGAAAACTTTGATCTTACATTCGCAATTGGTCCAGCTGGAACTGGTAAGACATTTTTAGCAACTGTTTGTGCGGCAAGACTATTGAACGAGAAAAAAATTGAAAAAATTATTTTAACCAGACCTGCAGTAGAAGCTGGTGAAAGTTTGGGATTTCTACCTGGTGATTTGCAACAAAAAGTAGATCCATATTTAAGACCCCTATTTGATTCTTTACATAGTATTTTCGGGTTTGATAGAACAAATTCGTTAATCGATAAGGGAATTATTGAAGTTGCTCCCTTAGCATTTATGAGAGGAAGAACCTTAGATAATTCTTTGATTATCTTGGATGAAGCACAAAATACAACTTGCTCTCAAATGAGAATGTTTTTAACCAGATTAGGAGATAGATCAAAAATGGTTGTAAACGGCGATATTACACAAATTGATTTAGAAAAAGATCAGGAAAGCGGCCTCATAGAAGCATCAAGAATCTTCTCTGAAACTGAAGGTATAAAATTTTGTTATTTGACTATTGAAGATGTAGTTCGACATCCTTTAGTTCAGAAAATTATTGAGGCTTATCAATAACTTTATAACTCTGGAGATCCGTACCCTGAAATTTTAAAAATCAAGTAGAATAAGTTCATAATTAATAAAAAAAATGCCAGCAAGTAGTAATTTCAATCAAGCTATACGTGAAGCACAAACTAGTTCAATAGTTGGACCTAATGTTGTTCAAAAAGCTCTGCCCTACGTTGGTGGAGGTATGGTGCTAACCTCTTTAGGCGTTTTAGCAGGTATTTCACTCATAGCTACAAATCCTGGGCTTTTCCAGCCTTTATCAATAGTTGCTTTAATTGCAGAATTGATTTTGTTTTTTATAGCCACAAGCGCTGCAAATAATGCAAATAATGCGAAGGCTTTGCCTTTATTAACAGGCTTTAGCTTGTTAACTGGATTCACCTTAAGTGGAATAGTTGCTTTAGCAATAGGAACAATTGGTATTGGTTCGGTTGGAACAGCTGCCTTAGCTACAGGTATAACTTTCGTTATTGCCTCTTACACTGGTCAAAGAATGAGTGACAGCGTTGGTCAAGCACTGAGTGGGGTAGTTGGTCTTGGGTTGATAGGACTTCTTATAGCAATGTTTGTCCAATTAATTGGAGGATTCTTTGCTCCAGGAGTTTTCGGAGGTTCAGGACTCGAATTGATAATTGCAGGATTTGGAACTGTCTTATTTGTTGCAATGTCTTTCGTTGATTTTTATACAATGCCAAGAAGATATAATGATGATCAATACCTTGCAGGGGCTTTAGGTATGTATCTAACTTACATAAATCTTTTTGTTTTTATATTGAGATTAATGATTGCACTCCAAGGCGGTGGAAGAAGAGATTAAACACATTACGTTAATAACTAACCCAAAGCGTAGATTTGTTTCTACGCTTTTTTATTGGGTGATATCAAGAATTTGTTTTTCTATAAATTCCTTTTGCTCTGAGTCATATTTTACTGAATTATCAAAACTATTGCCCATATCATCTAAGTCTCTAAGGACTTGATTTACAGACTTTGTAACTGACTTAGTTTCTAGCAGTCTTAAAATAACCTTACATCTATCTGAAATATTTTCGGATGTTATCTCATATTCATGATTATTATCTCTTCGATGAATAATAATTTGAGCGGAACTCATTATTAAATTTTTTACTACTATATCTGTTACAGCATCACCACCTTCGTTCAGTTTGTAAATTAGTGAAAAAGGAAGTTTATCTAACAAAAAACAATCTTTATCTGATAAAGCGTATGCAAAAAATCCCCTGAGTCCATTTCTTGTTTTAGTTAGCTCTGCGATTCTATCTGCTAAAACCTCTTCGCTGAGTAAATCTTCACTCCACTCTTTGCACCATTGTGCTGATATGTTTATTGCTTGCGTGAAGGAAGCTTCTTTTAAATTTATGGTTTTTTTTTCCATTTTTGATCAGAATTTTATTATTGATGTATTAAAAGTCTTTGGCCAATTATAGATCTGGGTTTGTAACTTTACTAGGAAGGCCAAATGTCGGTAAATCTACTTTAATAAATAAATTGATTGGAGAAAAAATAACAATTACTTCTCCAATAGCGCAAACTACTAGAAATAAATTAAAAGGAATACTTACTAAAGACAATGGGCAAATAATTTTTGTTGATACGCCAGGTGTTCATAAACCTCATCATCGACTTGGAGAGATATTAGTAAAAAACGCAAAATCTGCAATTAATGGAGTTGATATGGTAATTTTTGTAATTGATTCAAGTGAAAAACCTGGTAGAGGTGATGAATATATTTTGAACTTTCTAATCGCAAATAAAACTGAGTTTATTGTGGCATTAAATAAGTGGGATTTGGTTAATAAAGATTTTAGGAATTTACGATTAGATCAATATAGAAGATTTTTTGGAATTAATAGAAACTTTCAAATTGTAAGTGCTTCTAAGGGAGAAGGTTGTTCTGAACTAGTCGATATGGCACTTAATTTTCTTCCAGAGGGACCAAAACTTTATGGCGAGGAGACGATTTGCGACCAACCACTAGATAACTTATTATCTGATTTAGTAAGAGAACAGGTATTAAAAAATACAAGAGAAGAGGTACCTCATAGTGTCGCAGTAAAGATAGAAAAGAGAGAGGAAATGAAAAGAAAAAATGGCAAGGTTTTTACAGCTATTTTGGCTACTATTATTGTTGAAAGATCGACTCAAAAAGGCATTCTTATTGGAAAGAAAGGTTCAATGTTAAAAATGATTGGTCAGTCAGCAAGATCAAATATGTCAAAATTAATTGATGGTCCAGTTCACCTAGAGTTGTTTGTGAAAGTTGTTCCAAATTGGAGAAAAAAAGAATCAAGGTTAATTGAGTTTGGTTATGAGGAAGATTTCTAGATGAGTGGTTTTAATTTTGATGTAATTACATTGTTCCCTAAAGCGTTTGAATTAATAAATAATTTAGGGGTTATAACGAGAGCTCTAGATAAGAATTTGATCGATGTAAATTTATATGATTTAAGAGAATATGGAGAAGGTTCTTACAGACAAGTAGACGATAAGCCTTATGGAGGAGGAGCAGGTATGGTATTAAAACCTGAACCTATTTATAAGGCATATGAATCAATTAGAAAATTACCTAAAAGTAAAACTTTGCTTATGACCCCACAGGGTAAAGTCTTAAAGCAAAAGGATCTTGCGAGATGGTCCACTTTGGATCAAATAATAATTATTTGTGGTCAATATGAAGGTTTTGATGAAAGGATTAGATGTTTAGCTGATGAAGAGATATCGATAGGCGATTATGTACTTTCTGGAGGTGAAATACCCGCTATATCAATAATTAATGGTTTGACTAGATTATTACCAGGAACTCTTGGTGATCCAGACTCCTTAGTCGATGAGAGTCATAATTCTTCTTTCTTAGAATATCCTCAATACACGAGGCCGTTAACTTTTAAAGATATGAAAGTACCAGATATTTTGGTGAGCGGTAATCATGAAGAGATTAAATCGTGGAGAAGAAAAAAAAGTTTTGAAAGAACATTGGAGAGAAGAAGTGACTTAATTTCAAATGAAAACTACAAAAAATCCCCACAAAGTAAGAGAATAATAAAAGAATATAATCAATTCATGAAATTTAGAATAGGCAATGGATACGATATTCACAGACTAGTAGAGGATAGAGATTTAATTATTGGAGGTGTAAAATTACATCATCCTGAAAATTTAGGATTGGATGGTCATAGTGATGCTGATGTTTTAAGTCACTCAATAATGGATGCATTATTGGGAGCACTTTCGCTGGGCGACATAGGAAAGTATTTCCCCCCATCTGATGAAAAATGGAAAAATGCTGATAGCTTGTTTTTGTTATCAAAAGTAATTGACTTGATAAGACAAGATGGTTGGGAAATAAATAATATTGATAGTATTCTTGTTGCTGAAAGGCCAAAAATCATGCCACATATCAAACTAATGAAAAAAAATATTTCTGAAATCTTAAATATTGATGAAAATTTAATTGGGATTAAAGCAACTACGAATGAAAAATTGGGTCCAGAAGGGAGAGAAGAGGGAATAAGTTGCCATTCAGTAGTTCTACTTGAGAAAAAATGAGATTTAATTTAAATTTGAAAAAAAAATTTCGAAGATTTTGTTTTTTTTTAATTTGCTTAGTAGTTTTAATTTCCCAATCTGATATTCCCAATTTAAAAGCTCTTACAATGGATAACTATCAAAGCAAAATGGTCATAGAGGAATTAAGACTTAAAGTACCTGCCGATGTAAAAGCAGCTTGGTTAAATGCTGAAAAAGAAATATGGGAGCCATGGTTATCTTCTCAAGATGGTTTTTTGGGAAGACAATTATTTTGGGATAAAGAAAAAGAAGAAGCTTTAATTTTAGTAAATTGGAAAAGTAAGAAATTATGGAAAAGCATACCTATGTCAGAAGTAAATGTAGTTCAACAAAAATTCGAAGATAATGTTAAAGCTGTTCTAAGTGTAAGTGAAAATCCTTTTGAATTAATTTATGAGGGAGAATTAGATAAGCAAAGATGAATTTTGATATCAAGTTTGATTTTCAAAGAAGAGATAGGCTTGGACTTATTGAGGCTATTTGGGGTCAAGATAAGAGTATCGACCAATTAGAGAGATTATCTGAAAATGTATTAAGTAAAAATGAGGTTGTTTTTATTACTAGGATTAATAGTGAAAAGGCTAATTATCTTTTAGATTTGTATGATGATGCACGATTCTATGAAGAAGCAAATTGCCTAACAATTGGGAAAAATTTGAATAAAATAAATACGAATAAAAAAGTTGCCATAATTTCAGGCGGCTCAAGCGATTTGGCCGTAACACTTGAAGCACAATTAGCGCTTGAAATTTATGGAGTGAATTGTCAATCTTTTATAGATGTTGGAGTAGCTGGACTTCATCGATTGATGAGTCAGTTGGAAGTAATTAATAAATATGATGTATTAATAGTTTGTGCTGGAATGGAGGGAGCTTTGGCAACAGTTGTGGGTGGATTGTTGGCACAACCGATAATTGCAGTTCCTGTCTCAGTCGGATACGGCGTTAGCAAGGATGGAGAAACTGCTTTAAATAGTATGTTGTCAAGTTGTTCTCCAGGTATTGCAGTTATGAATATAGATAATGGTTACGGAGCAGCAATGGCGGCTCTCAGAATTATTAAAAGTATTTCTTAAATAATTACTTTTTTTCTAATTCTAATAGGTTTTCTATCCATAAATTAAGTTGTTTTGATAGCATTCCTTCTTCTCTCATTTTGATTGCTTTTATCACGACTTCTGTATTTACCCACTCTGGAAATCTTTTTGGCATTTATTTTTATATTCAGTAATTTTAATTTGGTACAAATTTTTATAAAAACAAGATCTAAGTAACAAATTTAATCTTTTATGTTTGTTTTTGTACCTAATCTAGACAGCTCAGATGAGGTATGTTCACTTTCTACATTTTTTAATCTTTCAATTAGCTCAAAGAGATCTTTATGTGCTAACTCACCATTTTGCTCCCATTTAAGAGACATTGAGTTACTACTAATTTTTTCTTTCATTGTTATATTTAGGTATTAAGAATATAAAACGAAAACAGAAAAATTTTGGTTATTGTTTCAAGCCTAAACTTAAAAAATTATGAAGATTTTTAATATATAAAGAATTTATCTTTTAACCACCACCAACTATTGAAACGATTTCCAAATTATCACCATCTTTAAGCTTCACTTTTTCCCATTTCATTGAATTTATAATTAAATTATTTAACTCAACTACAATTGTGTTTGGTTTATATCCCATATGGTTAAGAGCTTTAGATAGTAGAGCATTTTCTTGATCAAGTTCTATTTTTTTTTCTTCTCCATTTACCTTAATTTTCATGAGACAACTCTTTTAGAATCATAATAGCGTCTTCTTTAGGATCTTCAGAATTCATTAATTGAGAAACTAGGGCAACTTTTTTAAACCCATTTCTTTTTAAATATGAAATATTATTTGACTTGATTCCTCCAATAGCAAACCAAGGAATATTTAAATCCTTTGTTAATGTTTTGATATTTTCAATACCTAAAGGTTTTTTATTCTTTTTTGTTGAAGTTTCAAATACTGGTCCTATTCCTATGTAATCACAACCCTCTTTAAGAGCATTTGAAATATCAATTGCATTATTTGCACTTATACCGACAATTTTTGAATATCCTAATAATTTTCTTGCTGTTTTTAAGTCTAAATCGTCTTGTCCAAGATGAATTCCATCCGCGTTAGATGCTAGAGCTATATCAAGTCTATCGTTAACGATAAACAAAGAATTATATCTTTTACAAAGATTTTTAATCTGAACTGCTTCTTGAAGATGATCTTGATCAGTTCCCGTTTTAAATCTATGTTGAATAATTCTTACCCCCGCAATTAAAATCTCTTCTATTATTTCTAATAAATTGTCTTTTTGATCTGTGATTACATATAAGTCATTTTCTTTTAATATTTCCTCCGACTTCTTACACTTGCTATAACCCAATAAGTCAATTTCAATAGTATAAATTTCATATCTAATTTCCGAAGCGATTTTTGAAAGCTCATGATTCTGTGGCCTGGAGAATTCTTCTATGACTCGTAATGCTTCTTGAACTCGGGCTGAATTAGAACTTATAATTTGCTCATAAGTTTTTCTGTTGATTTGCTCTTGATGAGTCGATCCTTTACATTTGTCCTCAATGTGATTTCTAGATTGTTTATAAACTTCTAAATGATTTTTCCCCAAAATTTGTCTAAAATTTTTAATCTTTTCAACATATTTTTCTTTGCCTAGACCAAATCTAGCCCAATCCTCTAATACTCTCAGCCCCTCTCTAGCTCTATCTAGATTAGCGTCAATAATTTGATAAATTCTTAAATCTTCAGCGTCTTTACTATTGGAATTCAGCATTTGTAATTTATTTTTGGTAGTTTTTAAAAATTTTTAGAGCATTATCTCTATCTTTTTTAATTTGATTAGAAAGTTGATCTATATTTTTGAACTTGATTTGAGATCTAAGTTTTTTAACTGGTTCTACAGATAGATTGAAACCATATAGATCTATATCTTTATTTATTAAATGAACTTCAACTGCAGATGGCAATAAAGGATTTATTGTTGGTTGAGAGCCAAGATTCATAACAGATTCAATTTTTTGGTTGGAATTTTCTATGGTTGTCCAAGATGCGTAAACTCCTTCTCCAGGTAAAAATTTTCTGCCATCTATTTCAAGATTTGCGGTAGGCCATCCTATACTTTTTCCAATTCCTTTACCTTTAACAACCTTTCCATTAAAACTATAAGGCCTATTAAGTATTTTGAAAGCATTTTTCAGATCACTTTTCTCTAATAGATCTCTTATTCTGCTGCTGCTGATTCTACCTTCCTTGTCTTCTAAAATTGGAGTAATTTTTAGTTTAATATCCGTATCCTTAATCATATTTTTTATTGTATTTATATCTCCACTTCTTCTGAAACCAAATTTAAAATTAGCACCTACAGAAATGTTTTTTGCTTTTAATTGATTTATCAAAATATCTCTTACGAATCTTTCTGCACTTAATTTGGATAGTTCTATATCAAAAGGAATCAGAACTAATTGTTCAATCCCCAGATCTTCAAGAATAGATAGTTTTTCATAAGGGAGATCAAGTCTAAGACGCGTCTCTTTGTAAAGAACTTCTCTGGGATGAGGCCAGAAGCTTGCAATTGTTGGGGTATATTGATTTTCTTCAACTACACTTTTAATTAATTGTCTGTGGCCAGCATGTAGGCCATCAAAACTTCCAATAGCGATTGAGGTAGGATTCTTAACTTCAGATGGCGATATTAAAGAGATCAAAAGATTACGTGCAATTTTATGATTTTAGTGGCAAATTTGGATTGATTACAGTTTATTCAATCAAATGAATGTCTGACAAAATTGATTTTCAGTCCCTTTCATTTGGAATGCGGCGCATTGGATGGATACGCTTTTGGGTTCAGTCCATTTTAGGTGTTGTTGTTGCAGCTGTTTTGCTTTTTTCAAATGTTGTAAATAACAGCGAAGGACAACTTGGCTTAGCGCCTGGTCTATCACTTACAACCATATCCTTGATTTTACTACTTTTTAGTCTTTGGCAAGGTTGGTTAATAGTTAGAACAGGAAGAGCAATCGCAAGCAACGCAAGACCCTCAAGAGGACAAACCGGTAAATTGATAAAACGAGGACTAATAGTTGATTTATTTGGAATTTTGTTTGGATTAATTGGATATCAAGCTCTTATGGGAGCCTTATTTATACAAGCATCCTCTCAAACAACTGGACAATTGATAACAGCGACATCTGATATCCCAATTACTGGACTTGAAATATTATCAGTTCTCAGTAACACACAAGTAATTGCTGCTCATTTTTTTGGACTTTGCTTTTCTTTATGGCTTTTAAGAAGGATTTATAAATGAATTATTAATTTTAGGTAATTTGTCTAAATGACCTCTCCAAAATAAATCTGGTTCAACGGGTGTAAGAGATATTTTATTTTCTTGTATTTGTGAAACGTCACTTGGCCATTTCTTTGGACCATAACCTTTTGAATTTAGATCTAAAACTACCTCACCCGCGAGCCAATAATAATCGTCACCCCTCGGGTCTTCTCTTTTAGAAAATTGATTTTTATATTTTCTTACTGATAATCTTGTCCAGGATAATTCTTTTATTTTGCTTTTCTCGCAAGGGGGTATATTTAAGTTTAATAGAAGAGAAGCTGGCCAACTATCGTTAATTGCTTGTTCGGCAATATTCATTGCAATTTCTCCAGCATATTCAAAATTCTTCCATTTAAAACTAGCAACACTTATTGCCATGGAGGGAACATTTTCTAAAGTGCCTTCCATAGCAGCAGCAACTGTTCCTGAACAAAAAATATCTGTCCCTAAATTGGGCCCGTGATTTATTCCAGATAGTACTAGATCAGGTTTATGATCCAAGAGTTCAGATAGTGCTAATTTGACGCAGTCAGCAGGTGTGCCAGAACATCCCCAAGCTTTAATTCCTTCCCCGAATAATTCGTCAGCTTTTTCCACTCTTAATGGAGATTGTAAAGTAAGACCATGTCCAGTGGCTGATCTTTCTTGATCAGGGCATACTACTTTTACCTTATGTCCTCTTTTTTGCGCTGCTTTTGCTAAAGCTCTTATTCCCGCTGCAAAAACACCATCATCATTGCTAATTAATATATTTAAAGGTTTCATTAATCAATACATTTTATTTATGGACGATATTTAAGTAAGATAAAGCAATACTTATTTTTACTATATCAGTGAGTCAAATTGAATCATTAAGTCAAATTGAGGAAAAACTAAATAATCTTTCTCTAACAGCAAAAAATAATATAGATAATTCTAATACTCATGAAGAACTGGATCAATTGCGAGTTTCCTTGCTAGGAAAAAAAGGTGATTTGTCAATTATCTTGAAAATAATGGGTCAATTATCTGCTACTGATAGACCAATTATTGGCCAGAAGGCAAATTTAATAAAGATAAATTTGCAAAAACTATTAACTGAAAGAAAAAATCAACTAAACGGCGAAGCCTTAGATAAAAAGATTAAAAAAGAAAAAATTGATGTAACTATTCCTTCAATTGGAATACCCCCTGGAAATAAACATCCTTTAATTTCAACTCAAGACGAAATAATAGATATTTTTTGTGGTTTAGGATACTCAGTTGAAAGTGGTCCTGAAATAGAAACTGATTTTTATAATTTTGAGTCTCTCAATATCCCCAAAAATCATCCCGCGAGAGATATGCAGGATACTTTCTACTTAGATGAAAATAGACTTTTAAGGACCCATACTTCACCAGTTCAGATAAGATACCTGGAGAAAAATCCTCCTCCTGTAAGAATTATTGCTCCCGGAAGAGTATATAGGAGAGATGCTGTAGATGCGACTCATTCCCCTGTATTTAATCAGGTTGAGGTTTTATGTATCGATCAAGATATTAATTTTAGTCACTTAAGAGGAACAGTTCTTACATTTTTAAAAACCTTTTTTGGAGATATTCCTGTAAGATTTAGAGCTAGTTATTTCCCATTTACTGAACCTTCTGCAGAAGTAGATGTTCAATGGAAAGGTAAATGGTTAGAAGTAATGGGCTGTGGAATGGTAGATCCGAAGGTCTTAGAAAAATTAGGAATAGATTCTGAAAAATGGACTGGATTCGCAGCTGGATTAGGAGTTGAAAGGTTTTGCATGGTAAGACATCAGATTGACGACATCAGAAAATTTTACACAAATGATCTTAGATTTTTAGAACAGTTCTAATAAAATTGAAATTTTAAATTAGGATTGTCCAGCAAATTAGTTTAAGATGGTCATAGCTTTAGTTGTTTGATTGGTACGTAAAGCAGGGCTAATCGTTAATGATGGTAAAGAACTTGCTGTTCAAACTGCAACTTCTGTTCAGAAAAAATTGGAAAATTCCAATTATGAAGTTGTAAGAGTTAGTAGCTCTGGTGGAATGGTTGGATTCGCCAATCCTGATCAACATGTTCGTCCTTTGGGATATACGAATTGTGTCCCAGAGGGGTTTGACTCGTCAATGGAATTTGCAATAGTTCTTGGCGGAGATGGAACTGTGCTTTCTGCCGCAAGGCAAACAGCGCCTGCTAAAATTCCAATCCTTACAATAAATACTGGTCATTTAGGTTTTCTTGCAGAAGCTTATTTATCTAATCTTGATGAAGCAATAGATAAAATCATTGCTGGTAATTGGGATATTGAAGAAAGAACTTGCTTTATCATTAGTGTAATGAGGAATGAGCAGAGGAGATGGGAGTCTCTCTGCCTTAATGAGATGGCTCTTCATAGAGAACCTTTGACAAGTATGTGTCATTTTGAGATTTCGATAGGGCGACATGCTCCTGTGGATATTTCAGCTGATGGAGTAATTTTATCTACTCCAACTGGATCTACTGCCTATTCTCTAAGTGCTGGAGGGCCAGTTATTACACCTGATTGTCCAGTAGTGCAATTAACTCCAATTGCTCCACATTCATTGGCATCTAGGGCATTGGTTTTTAATGATTCGGAGCCAGTAACTGTTTTCCCTGCAACTCCTGAAAGGTTGGTAATGGTTGTTGATGGAAATGCTGGTTGTTATGTTTGGCCTGAAGATAGGGTTTTAATAAGAAAAAGTAAACACTCAGTAAAGTTTATTAGACTTGAAGATCATGAATTTTTCCAGGTTTTAAGAAATAAACTAGGTTGGGGTTTGCCACATGTGGCAAAACCTAACAAATAACAACTATTTAAATTCATTTTTTTCCTTTCAATAGAAAAACAGGATTATTTGGTTCTAATCTTATTCCCTCAGCGATACTTAAGCTTTTATAGGTCTGAATTAAATTTAAATTTGTTTTGAAATTTTTATCTTCTAATTCCTCTTTTAAGTCTTTAATAGTTTGAATGTCAATTATTGGGATAACGATAATATCTCCAATTCTCATGCCCTGAGCCATGGTATTAATAATTTGAAGTTTAGTCTTTTTATCGCATCCTCCAATTACTAATCTATTAGGTTTTTCAAAAGAACTTAAATTTTTCGTGTTCAAGGTTTTAATTATGTCTTCCTCAAAAATAAATTTTGGTTTTACGCCAAGTCTTTTTGAGTTTTCTAGTATTAATGCTTTTGATCCAATCCTTTTATCGATACAAAACAAGTCTAAATTAGGCCTTAATTTTAATGCCTCTAAACCAATTGATCCACAACCTGCTCCTATATCCCAAATGACACCATTTTTCGGGAGTTCTAAATCAGCTAAGATTTGAACGCGAACATCCCTTTTAGTTAATAAATTTGGTCTATCATCAAAAGTCTTAAAAATACTGTCATTGATTCCGAAAAGAGGGATATTATTATTTGAAAAATTTTTCTTTGTTTTTGTAAGAACAACAATGTTTAAACTTGATATATCAGAGGGTAATGACTCTTTAAGATTTAATTTGCGTATATTTTCATTGTCGAAGCCTATCTCTTCACAGAGCCAAAAATCATAGAAGTCAATCAGATTTAATTCTAATAAATGTTTTTTGATTACTTCTAAACTTTTGTTGTGTGAATCTGTAATAATCGCCAAAGTTGAAGGCCTTGGTTTAAGAGCCTCAACTAACCTAGTCGAATCTCTGCCGTGAATACTTACATTAACAGTATCTTGCCATGGGATCCTTAACTTGCTAAATGCTATTTGAATGCAAGTATTTGAAGGGTAAAAACTTAATTCTTCTTTTGAAAAATTTTCTAGAAGTATTCTCCCAATTCCAAACCAGAGGGGATCTCCTCTTGAAATTAAAATTACATCACTTTTTTGAGATTTAAGCCAGTTAATCAGATCTTTATTACTTTTGCTTGCAAAAAATGATTTCTTTTTTTCTAAATTATTTTGACTCCATGATTTAATTTTTTCAAAATATGAATTAGGAACTGCAATAGAAACTGTCTCTAGAAATAGATTTTGTAATTTGAGGGGTAAATCTTCAAATTTATAAGAATTAATCCCTATTACATGAATTTTTCTTTTTTTTTCAGTCATGAATATTTAATTATAAGAAACTTATCTATTTGAATGTTTTATTAAATTATCTTATAATTGTTAGAGCTTTCATAATAAATCAATTGTCTGAAAGGAGAAAGAGATTGCATGATTTATTGTTAACTCTAATTAATAAAGATAGTGAGTTTGAGTTTATTGAAGAAGATTCTAACGATTTAACATCTAGCTATTCTGAAAAAGACACTTTGAATTTATCTCGAGTTATAGAAAAAAATCGTAAAATAATCAAAAGATATCAAGCTATTGTAAGAACAGCTGTAACTCTAGATGCCCTGATGGATTCTGAAAATGAAGAAAATTACAAAATCAAATAAAAATATTTTTTTTAAAGGAATATTACCTTTACTTTTACTACTATCCTTTATCTTTAACCCATTAAAAGTATTTGCGGAAGTTGCAGAAACAGAAATAAACGGGGAATTAATAAATGCTAGTAGTGAGTTTTTAAGGGACTTGGACTTTGAAACTTGGCAATTAGTGGCTTATAAATCACCTCTTTTTGAAGATAAGTTGATCTTGAGGGTAATAGGTTATCCAGGAAATCTTAGGATTGATCATCCCACTGACTTGAGGGTTGAATCAGGGAGAAAACAATGGCTTTTAGATGATAAAACATTACTTAATGTGGAATTAGCAAATGATAGAAGACAAGCTGCAGCAGAATTTGATCTTGATGAATTGATTATGAATTTAGATAAAAATAGACCATTAAGATTATCTTTATCAGGAGTTTTTTCTGAATTGCCTGTTCCTCCCTTTGTTGTTAAGGAGTGGAGATCAATAAACTGAATTTGATTTTTGGAGATGTTTGAAAAAAATGTAAGCCATGCAAAATGGATGAAAAGAGCGATTTTTTTGGCTTCTTTAGGCAAAAATACAACGAGTCCTAACCCTAGGGTGGGAGCAGTGATAATTGATAAGAATGGAAAGCTTATTGCAGAAGGATTTCATTACAAGGCTGGCATGCCCCATGCTGAAGCGATGGCTTTTAATAATTTAAAAAAAGATGCTAGAGGTGGGTCAATTTATGTAAATCTTGAACCTTGCTGTCACCAGGGTAGAACACCTCCATGTGTAGATAAGGTGATATCCTCTGGGATAAAAAAGGCTTATATATCTATTGAAGACCCTGATTTAAGAGTCGCTGGTAAAGGTATTAAGCTGCTAAAAGAAGCTGGAATACAAGTTCACTTAGGATTATGTAAAAAGGAATCCTTAGATTTAAATAAGGCTTTCATTCATAGGAATATTACTAAAAAGGCATTTGGTGTTTTTAAATGGGCAATGAGTATTGATGGAAGAATAGCTTTAAAAAATGGGAAAAGTAAATGGATTACTAATGAAGAATCAAGGGCATTAGTACACTCTTTTAGAGCAGAATTTGATGCAATAATCATTGGTGGAAACACATTAAGAAGAGATAATCCCCTTTTGACTTCTAGAGGTTTAAAAAATCCTGAGCCTTTGCGAGTTGTTTTTACAAAAAGTTTAGACCTGCCAACAAAATCTAATCTTTGGGATTGTAATAAGGCAAAAACAATAGTTATTTATGATTCTTCTACAGCAAATGAAAACTACCTCACTAGGATTCCAAAGTGTGTTGAAGTTGAAAAGGTATCATCAGATAATCCAGAGTTAATTTCAAAAATACTTGCTAAAAGGGGATGTAATAAAGTTTTGTGGGAATGTGGCCCTGGATTGGCTACAGCCGCTATTAAATCTAATTGTATTCAGGAAATTATAACTTTTATTGCTCCAAAAATTTTAGGCGGAGAAAATAGTATGAATCCCCTTGGGGATTTTGAGTTTGGAGAAATGCATGAAATTATTAAATTAAGCGAATCTCAGCTTAGTTTGATTGGTGATGATATATGCGTTAAGAGTATATTCAAAAATTAATTTTAAGATATTTTGTATGGGTTAAAGTACCGTACGGTTCTTACCCAAAAAAAACAATACAGATACGGAAACTGTTGGTTTAGTTTATAATAAGTTCAAATTTGCCCACAATTATGCCAATAAGACAAGACGATAATCAACCTAATAGAAGATTTGGAATTGTAAATATCATTTTGATAGGAGTTGGAGCACTACTTTTATTTAGTAGTCTTTTCCCAAATCAAAATATGCAAATCCCAAGAGTTCCTTACTCTTTATTTATAGATCAGGTTAATGATGGGGAAGTTAAGAGAGCATACATAACTCAAGAACAAATTAGATATGAGTTAAATGGAGCTGAAGAGGGTGCCCCTTCAGTGTTAGCAACAACCCCAATTTTTGATATGGATTTGCCCCAAAGGTTAGAAAGTAAAGGGGTGGAATTTGCTGCTGCCCCTCCAAAGAAACCTAATTTCTTCTCAACTTTATTGAGCTGGGTTGTTCCTCCTTTAATTTTTATTCTTGTCTTGCAATTTTTTGCTAGAAGAAGTATGGGTGGTGGAGGTGCTCAAGGAGCTTTAAGTTTTACTAAAAGTAAAGCTAAAGTTTATGTACCAGATGACGAATCAAAAGTAACATTCGCAGATGTTGCAGGAGTTGATGAGGCTAAGGATGAATTAACAGAAATAGTTGATTTTTTAAAAAAACCAGAAAGATACACTGATATTGGAGCGCGAATACCTAAAGGTGTACTTCTTGTGGGACCTCCAGGAACAGGAAAAACTCTCCTTTCCAAAGCTGTTGCTGGTGAAGCAGAAGTTCCTTTTTTCATTATTTCAGGTTCTGAATTTGTTGAGCTTTTTGTAGGTGCAGGTGCAGCAAGAGTTAGGGATTTGTTTGAACAAGCTAAGAAAAAAGCTCCTTGCATTATTTTTATTGATGAATTAGATGCTATTGGTAAAAGTCGTTCAGGGTCCATGGGAGTTGTTGGTGGCAATGATGAGAGAGAACAAACTTTAAATCAGCTTCTTACTGAAATGGATGGGTTTACCTCGGCTGATAAGCCAGTTATAGTCTTAGCAGCAACTAACCAACCAGAAGTTCTTGATGCTGCTTTATTAAGACCTGGAAGGTTTGATAGGCAAGTCCTAGTCGATAGACCTGATCTTTCAGGTAGAAAAACTATATTGGAGATCTATACAAAAAAAGTTAAACTTGCAGATTCAATAGATTTAGATTCCATCGCGCAAGCCACTAGTGGATTCGCTGGTGCTGATCTAGCTAACATGGTAAATGAGGCGGCTCTACTTGCAGCTAGAGCAAAAAGGAAAAGTGTAGAACAGCGAGACTTAAGTGAGGCTATAGAAAGAGTTGTAGCTGGTTTAGAGAAAAAGAGTCGTGTTTTGCAAGACGATGAAAAGAAAGTTGTAGCTTATCACGAAGTTGGCCACGCTATAGTTGGTCACCTTATGCCTGGTGGTTCTAAAGTTGCAAAGATCTCAATCGTGCCCAGAGGTATGAGCGCACTTGGTTATACCCTTCAATTGCCAACAGAAGAAAGGTTTTTGAATTCTAAAGAAGAATTAAAAGGGCAAATAGCTACACTACTAGGAGGAAGATCAGCAGAAGAAGTTGTCTTTGGAAAGATTACAACAGGAGCTTCAAATGATTTACAAAGAGCGACGGATATAGCTGAACAAATGGTTGGTACGTTTGGAATGAGCGATATTCTTGGACCATTAGCTTATGACAAACAAGGAGGAGGTCAGTTTTTAGGAAATGGTAGCAATCCTAGAAGATCTGTTAGTGATGCTACAGCTCAAGCAATAGATAAAGAGGTTAGGGATTTGGTTGATGATGCACATGAAACTGCCCTTAATATCTTAAGAAATAATTTACCCCTTCTTGAATCGATCTCTCAAAAAATTCTCCAAGAGGAAGTTATTGAGGGAGAAGAATTAAAGTCTCTTCTTGAAGAAACTAAAATGCCTGCATAATAGAATTAGGTTTAATTTAAGAAATTTATGCTTAAACCAAACAAGCTTATAAATAAAAACTTTTTATCAAGCTTGGATATGACTTATGAAGAAGTCAATCACATTCTTGAGCTAGCTAAAAATTTTAAAAATAAAAGTCTTGAAACCGATTTCAAGGATAAAGTTCTAGGACTAATTTTCGATAAGTCTTCAACACGTACAAGAGTTAGTTTTCAAGTTGCCATGTCAAGACTTGGTGGGACTACAATTGATTTAAATCCTAATACTTCACAAATTGGCAGAGGTGAGCCAATTAAAGATACCGCTAGAGTTTTAAGTAGATATTGTGATGTACTTGCAATAAGAACTTTCAATCAATCAGAGATAGAAGAATATGCAAAGTGGTCCTCTAAACCAGTAATTAATGCTCTCACAGATATAGAACATCCTTGTCAGGCTTTAGCTGATTTCATGACAATTAAAGAGGAATTTGGTGACTTTGAAAAAGTAGTTTTGACATTTATAGGTGATGGTAATAATGTTGCAAATTCCCTTATTTTATGTGGGGCTTTATTGGGGGTTGAAGTCAGAATTGCTTGCCCTAGAGGTTATGAGCCAAATCCTGTAGTAATCGATAAGGCAAATTCAGTAAGTAAAAAGAATAATTTCTTGAGAATAACTAATGATCCTTACTCTGCGGTTTCAGGGGCAAACGTTCTTTATACCGATGTTTGGTCATCTATGGGAGAAGAGAATAAAATGGAAGATAAAGATAAAGATTTTAAAGGATTTACTATTGATAGCGATTTAGTAGAGAAAGCAAATAAAGATGCAATAGTCCTTCATTGCCTTCCTGCTTATAGATCAAAAGAAATTACAGATGAAGTAATTGATAGTAAAAGTAGTAGAATTTTCGATCAAGCAGAAAATAGGTTACATGCACAACAAGCACTTTTATTTTACCTTCTTTCTTAAAGCAGCTTGCAAATCATTAGCTTCAATGGTACAAATGTATTGAAGTACATTTGTGCCAATGAATTTCTCTGGTGAAAATAATCTTACTGATGCTCAGAATGAGCTTTATAAATGGATCAAAGATTACGTGAAAAAATTTCAACATAGTCCATCAATTAGACAGATGATGAAAGCTATGAGATTAAAATCTCCTGCTCCAATACAAAGTCGACTAAAACATTTGCAAGAAAAGGGTTACATTTCATGGCAAGAGGGAAAAGCTAGAACTATGCAAATAATCGATGATTTTGCAGAGGGAGTTCCAATTATGGGTTCAGTAGCTGCAGGAGGTCTAATTGAAAGTTATTCTGATATTAATGAAAACCTGGATATTTCTGAAATTTTAAAGAAGAAAAATGTTTTTGCGTTGACAGTCAATGGAGATTCAATGATTGATGCATGTATAGCTGATGGAGATATGGTACTTATGGAGCCTATTACTGACTCGTGTACTCTCAGGAATGGAACCATAGTAAGCGCAATGGTTCCAGGATTAGGGACAACTTTAAAGTATTTTTTTAAAAGAAATGGAAAAATTTTTCTTGAGGCAGCAAATCCATCATATGAACCTATCGAATTAGATTTTAATGCAGTAGTTTTTCAGGGAAAACTGTTAGCAGTTTGGAGGAAAGTTTAAGTGAATAACAGTTTTGCCATAATAATCAATTTTCCAAAGACAAATAATTCTTCTGATTTTGATGAATTAATATTTCTTTAAAGCATTAGGTCTGAAATGTTTTAATCTAAATCAAGATATCAGCCTATTCATCTATTACTTCCCTTGTTGCCGTAAAATATGGAATCTCAAGAAGAAGAGACATGATAAATAACTTTGATTTAAATTTTTTTAATAACTTATAAAACTTTTTATGTATTAAGAACTTGTTTTGCTACCTTCTAAACGATAAAAGAAACATATGAGCGTATTCCGTAAGAAGTTTGTTTAAAAAAAGAACTAAAGGAATATCTCGAAATAGTATTAAGGGAAGAAAAAATCCAACAAGAAAACAAGTTCGTTCCAAATCTAGAAAAATAGTAAAAAGGGAAAATAATTATTCTTTTTCTTCATCTATTTTTTCCTCATTTATTATTTTTGCAGGTTTTATAAGCCTTTCACTCACAATATTTTTTCTTATCAGGCAATTACAGCCAGTAATCAGAAATGAAAGATTGAAATTCTTATGTACTTATCAACTTGGAGATAAAAAAAGTCAAAGATATAAAGAATCAAAATTGAGATTAGAAAAGCTCGTAGGAGATAGCGATAAATATTGCAAAAATTTTCTTATTCCAAAAGAAAAAAAAAGATTTGGATTTTTTCGAACTATGGGAGATATTCTTTTTAGATTTATTTAGTATTTTCCCAGTTGCTACCGGAGTACTAGGTTCCATGTTCAAATCCTGTAGCTCCGAATTGCTTTTTAGCGATTGCCTGATTTTGCTTAGGGAGAAATTAGGGAAAATCACTTCCTTATTCTTTTTTTTTTGGGGGGGGGGGTGGTTCTTGAAGCCTTTCCCTAGACTTTATAAGATTTTATTTTTTTTACCTATTTTGTATTTTACTTATTGGATATGGTGGGGCAAAAACTACTTGAAAAATAAAAAATTCTGAGCTCCTTTTAACCTATTTAGCCTTTTTAGTTTTTAAGATATAAAAAGTTCAAATTTTTAATAAAATGATCGATTTTAAATCAGAAAACATGTCAAGTGAAAGTTTTTACCCAGATAGTAATTATTATCTTGATCAGGAAAATATTTCTGAAGAGACTCCACTTGCAAAAGATCAAGTATCTATTACAACTAAATTTGAATGGCCAAATAGCTATTGGTTTATTGCAGAAAGGACTAATGGAAGACTTGCAATGATTGGATTTATGGCCGTGATTATTAACTACTCATTATTTGGTTGGATAGCATATCCAATTCTTTAAATGAGCAATTCAAATTTTGATAAAAATGGTTTGGACGGGTCTGGGGTACATTGACTTCAATGGGCTACTCTTGTTATTAGTTGTTTTGCTTTTTGGTTTGGTTGGGCCTTTTTTAATGATGATAGTGTTCACAATCTAGGTATCAAAATATTTAAATTTTTGAATTGCAATGGATATAACCCTTTAAGTTATTGCTGCATGCGTTGGAAAGTGGACTTTTATCCTTAAAAATAACTTTTAAGACTGAACCCATTCTTCCTTTTTACAAGTTTGTGGCATATTTTTAAAACCTAATTGAGCACTAGGCCAATTTAAGAGAGCATTTAGGGAAAATCTAACAAACATTAGAAAGTTTTATAAGGTTTTAGAAAAATGCTTATAACTGGAGTTATAGCTTTAAATCGTAGATATAAGGTCAACTTAGCTAGTGATTTGGAAGAAGTAAGTAGCAGGTTAGAATCCTGTCGCCCAGACTATTAAAAATAAATTCATACTAGAGAGTTTTGCAGGTTCTCTTTTCACTTCTCATTTGTATTCACGTCTTTAGGGGCTAGGGCTTCTATATCTTTGGATAACTTTGGAGGGTATATCTACCTCTATTACTAAAAAATAAGGGAGTTGTTTTTTAATTAGTCGTAAGTTTTCGAGGAGTTTTCGAGTAAAGCATTTAATTCTAAGAGTTCTTCTTTGCTAAATTCTCTATATTCTCCTATTGGCAAATCTAACTTAATATTCATAATTCTTACACGCTTTAATGATTTTACTCTGTAACCTAAGGCCTCACACATTCTTCTAATCTGACGGTTAATTCCTTGAGTAAGTATTATTTTGAATTTTTTTGAGCCCAATTGTTTTACGAAACAATTCTTAGTTATTGTGCCTAATATTTCAACTCCACTACTCATGCTTTTAATAAAGTCGCTATTAATTGGACGATTAACTTTTACAATATATTCTTTTTCATGATTATTTCTTGCTCTGAGTATTTTATTTACGATATCCCCATCATTAGTTAAAAAAATCAATCCCTCACTGAGCTTATCTAATCTTCCGATAGGGAAAATTCTTTTAGGATAATTAATGAAATCTATGACATTATTGGGTTCTACTTTTCTATCTGTTGTGCAAACAATTCCTACAGGTTTATTAAAAGCTAAGTATATGTTTTTTTGTCTCATTGATTTTTCTATTCTTTGACCTTTAACTTCTACTTGATCACTTTCTTCTACTTTGGCGCCAATTTCTGGAATTTTGCCATTAATGGTTACCTTTCCTTCTAAAATTAGTCTATCTGCTTCTCTTCTGGAACAATAACCGACTTCGCTTAAATATTTATTTATTCTGGTAGCCATTTTGGATATTTCTTGTTTATCTGCACAAAATAATTAACTAATTTCCTCATATTTTAGATCGGCTGTCAATTTTAGTTAACATTCTCACTAATGGATTTCAAATTATTTCCATCAGTAATTTCTGCCGCATAGATCTAATAACTTTCTTTCTAAGACCAAACTTTTTCAATTTTCCTCCATCCCTGAGAAAGTAATCTTTCATAAATTTCTCTAGCTAAATCTATTTCAACAGAAACTGTATTTGTCATTACTGGAGGTTTGTTTCCTATTCCCCCTACTATTTTTCCAGTATCTATAAACATATACTCAAAAACACCATCAATACTCTTATCGTTTTTCATAAATCTTTTAACTTCTGACCTATTTGAATTAATCAACCAATAAGATTTAACCATTAATCTAACCTTGGAATTAGTAAGCGTTCCATTTAAAACAAACTCATTTGATCAGTTACCTTCTTCTTTATATCTTCTACTAGCCAACCATCAGATGACCAACCCATCATGATTGGAAATAATCCTTTTAATTCATCTGCATCTTTCACTTGCTCTGTCCATTGTTCTTCATATCCATTAGGTACGATTACAGGCATGCGGCAATGTAAAGGTTTTATTAAATCATTTGGTTCAGTTGTTAAAACTAAGCAACTCTCAAGTTCTGCTCCATCTGGTGAGGTCCACTTACTCCAAATTCCTCCCAACCAAAAAGTGTCATAATTCGCTTTTCGAACAAGATAATTTTTTTCAAAAAAACCACTCGCAGGTATTAGGCACCTTTTATGTTTCCAACTTCCACTAAATAATTTTTTTTCTTCTATAGTTTCCGATCTTGCATTAAATGGTCTTGGTCTCCCTTTATCAAATGGGTCTTTCGCCCAAGGGGGAATAAAGCCCCATCTCATAAAAGTAGTTTTAATTCTTCCTTCGTTTTTAATTACAAGCACAGGATCATTAGGTCTTATTAGATTTTGAGTCTCGTATTTAGAATTAAGTCCACTTGGATAGTCTTGTTTCAAAACCTTTGGCAACTTCTCAAATTTAGTTTTCAGCTCAAATCTTCCGCACATTGATTTTTAAAATCTTTTTAAAACTCACTTAAAAAAATGGCATATTTACCTTATTTTAGATCTACTTTCAGTTTTCTCAAATAAAAAAACAATTTTTTGATCGTAGAAAGTTTTTTATCTAAATAATTAAAAGAAAATATAGATATTGAAAAACTTCCTCAAATTTAATTTGATTGTTTCAAAATTAAGTTATGACAGATCCTATTCTATATTTATCTATGTTATTGGGACTTGGAGGAGTTTATGTATTAATCTCTTCCTTCCATGATGATGACGATGGTGACGATGATGGAGAAAAATATATTTATAATTTCGAACATACTAATTTGGCGGGGTAGTTGATGTGTTTTTAAAGTCACATTATATACCGGGAAATTTAATTGCGAAAATAGGCTCCTATCG
>CACLFQ010000007.1 GCA_902606255.1 uncultured Prochlorococcus sp. | reverse complement strand
AAAACCAAATTTCAGATGATTGCGCTTTAATCAAAACTAAAAATGAAAATTTACTTGTTAATACTGATTCTTTGGTAGAAAATGTTCATTTCAATGAAATTACTATTTGTCCTGGGGACCTTGGGTGGAAAGCAGTTGTTAGCAACATCTCTGACTTATTATCCAGTGGGAGCAAGAAAACTATAGGTATTACAATAGGCCTAGTTCTACCTGCTAGAACTGAGTGGATTTGGGTTGAAGAATTATACAAAGGAATAAATAAAGCATTGAAAGAATATGGCGGGGTGATTCTAGGAGGAGATTGCTCAAAGGGAGATGAAAAAATCATTTCAATCACGGCCTTTGGAATTCAAGGTGAACTTGAATTACGAAGAAACGCGTGTAAACCCGGAGATATAATTTTAACTACAGGAATTCATGGTCTTAGCAAACTGGGATTTTTGATACAAAATAAAATTAATTTCGATAATGAATTTTCTCTTAATGAAAGATTAATCATTAAGTCCATTGATCATTTTTGTCGCCCTAGAGTTTACCCAAATTTTCTAAATAATCTCCTCAAAACTCGATCCAATAAAAAAATAAGAAGAATAGGATGTACTGATAGCAGTGATGGTCTATTTCAAGCCTTACAAGATTTAGCAATAGCTAGCAACTGTAAAGCGATCATAAATTATGAAAAAATACCTAAAGATAAGGATTGGCCTAAAGGAGATAAATGGGACGAATATTATTTTTTTGGAGGTGAAGATTATGAATTAGTTTTCTCATTGCCAAAAAAATGGGCAGAAAATTTATCTAAACTTGATAAAGATATTAACGAGATTGGTTTTTTTGCTGATGGTGAACCATCAATAGAATTTAAAGATAATAAAAAAAACAAATTATTTAATAACACACCTTTCAAACACTTTTAATTACTCCCAATTTTTAGCAACAATCTCTGCTAAATCTACAACTCTCTGACTATAACCCCACTCATTGTCGTACCATGCAAGGACCTTTACAAGATTATCTCCAATACACATAGTAAGATCACTATCTACAATTGATGATTCATTGGTACCTGCATAATCGCTTGACACTAGTGGTTCATCTCCATACTTAATAATTCCTTTCATTGAGCTTAGAGATGCTTCCTTGAGAGCATTATTGACTTCTTCAGTTGTGACAGATTTAGAAGATTCAAAAACAAAATCTACTGCTGAAACGTTAGGAGTTGGAACTCTCATTGCAATGCCTGTTAATTTACCTTTCATTTCTGGATATACCAGTGCTACTGCTTTTGCAGCTCCTGTAGAAGTAGGAACGATGTTTGTAGCAGCGGCTCTAGCCCTTCTTAGATCTCTATGACTATTATCTAAAATTCTTTGATCCCCTGTATAACTATGAATTGTAGTCATCAAACCTTTGTTAATCCCAAAAGTTTGGTCTAAAACTTTAACAACTGGAGCTAAACAGTTCGTTGTACAACTAGCATTACTCAAAATATCATAATCTTTGTGTTTATATGTATCAGCATTAACTCCAACTACATAAGTACCAACGCCATCGCCTTTACCAGGAGCAGTTAAGATGACTTTTTTTGCTCCAACCTCTAAGTGCTTACTTGCACCTACGTCTGTGTTAAATACTCCAGTAGATTCAATAACCAAATCTACACCCCAGTCTTTCCAAGGGAGATTCATTGGATTTCTATCAGAGAAACATTTAATTGTCTTGTTATTAATTACAAAAGTATCATCAGTATATTGAATATCAACACCATCAAGTTGACCAAGGACTGAGTCATATTTTAATAGATGAGCATTAGTCTTAGGATCTGAGGTAACGTTAATTCCAACTACTTCAATATTGGTGTAAGCCCCTCTACTAAGCCAACAACGCATAAAGTTTCGACCAATTCTACCAAAGCCGTTAATTGCAACACGCAAAGTCATAACTAATAATTTCTAAATGATTAACCTAAGTTGCTGATCATACTGAATTTTGTGCAATAACGTAAGTTTTTTTTGATTTATTAAGCAAATAAGTCTAGTTTTGTATTAATTCAAGAAAAAAAAACATTTTTTTTAAGAAAAAATAGCAAAATTTTATCTAGAAGTTATTTTAATTTAAGTAAAAGATAAACATTGGATAAAAAATTACTGTTGAAAAGTCATTTTCATTTTATTGGTATTGGAGGTATTGGGATGTCAGCATTAGCAATAGGTTTACTTAAAAAAGGTTGTTCAGTTTCAGGATCTGATTTAGTTAAAAACGATGAAACTAATAAATTGGAGAAATTAGGTGCAGTAATCTTTACTTCTCAAGTTCGACAAAATATTGAATTTGTTATTTCAAAATTTACCAACAAATTGATTAATTTTGTTGTAAGCTCCGCGATCAAGCCAGAAAATGAAGAATTTTCGTACTGCAGAGAAAAAAATTTATCAATAAAACATCGTTCAGAGATTCTTGCAATGCTAATGCGCACTTATACTGCATTGGCGGTAGCAGGCAGCCACGGAAAAACATCAACCAGTACATTTCTTTCTACAATACTTGAGTTATGTACACATAATTCTTCTTCAATAACTGGAGGAATAATTCCTATTTACAACTCTAATTGTCATTTAGAAAATACAAAATACTTAGTAGCTGAAATTGATGAATCTGATGGGACAATTAATAAATATAATTCTGACATCGGAATAATCAATAACATTGATTTTGATCATTGCGATCACTTTTCTAATTTAAGTGAAGTCATATCTTCTTTTAAAAGTTTCGCCAAAAACTCTAAAAAATTACTACTTAATTTTGATTGTGAGACCTCAAGAAATAATTTTTATTCTAATTATGAATGGTCAAACACTACGTTTAAAAATGTAGCTTATGCAATAATTCCGACTGAAATTAATTCAAAGTATACAATTGGAAAATATTATGAAAATGGAAATTTTATTAGTAGTTTAAATATTCCAATTCCAGGATTGCACAATCTATCTAATATCACCGCAGCAATAGCAGCTTCAAGAATGATAGGAGTAGATTTTATAGAAATTAAAAAAAATATAAAATATCTGAAACTGCCAAAAAAAAGATTTGAATTAAGAGGCCAAATAGATGAAAGAAGTTTATATGATGATTATGCACATCACCCAAACGAAATAAAAGAGACTATTAAATTAGGAAGATTATTGATTCAGAAAAAATATAATAATGAATGTCAAAAAAGTAGATTAATAGCTATATTTCAACCTCATAGATACTCTCGAGTAAAGCAATTTACTAAAGAATTCGCTGAAGAATTATCTAAAGCAGATGTTATTTATGTAACCAGTATTTATGGAGCAGGAGAAGGAAACGAAGATAAAATTACTTCGAAAATTATCACTGATCTGATTTATAAAAAAAATAAAAATGTTAGTTACATAAATAATTATTATGAAGTTACTAAAAATTTTTACGAATTAACTCAAAAAGGGGATTTAATTTTGAATATGGGTGCTGGTGATTGTCATAATTTCTGGAAAATTTTAAATGAAAAAAACAATTAAAATAGATAACTAATTTATGAATAAAAAAAATTTTTGTGAAAACTGTAATTTAAGTAGTTATACAACTATAAAAGTGGGAGGAGTAGCTGAATATTTTGCTGAGCCAAGAAGCATTGAAGAATTTTCATATCTAATAAAATGGGCTAATTTAAACAAACAAAGATGTCAAATAATTGGCGCAGGTTCAAATCTTTTAATAAATAATATTTTCATAAAAGGTTTAGTTGTTTGCACAAAAAAATTGAAATCATTAAAGATAGAGCCATATTCAGGAATTGTTGAAGCAGAAGCAGGAGTTATGCTTCCAACATTATCTAATGCTCTTGCTAAAAATGGGTTGCAAGGAGGTGAATGGGCTGTCGGAATACCAGGAACATTAGGAGGAGCAATTTATATGAATGCTGGTACAGGTAATATATCTCTAGCAAAAAATCTTATTTCCGTAAAAGTTATAAATAATAAAACTAATGAAGAACTTCAAATTGAAAAAAAAGATATCACTTTTGAGTATAGATTTAGCTCTTTTCAAAGTAATGATTTGACAATTATTAGTGCAAAGCTACATTTTGAACCTAATGGAAATCTAGAACAATTAATTCAAACAACCAAAAATAACCTTAAATTAAAAACGGAAACGCAACCATATCATCTACCAAGTTTTGGTAGTGTTTTTAAAAATCCTGAAAATAATTATGCAGCGAAATTAATTGATGATATGGGTTTAAAGGGATATAGAATTGGCGGTGCTGAAATTTCTACAATGCATTCAAATTTTATAATTAACAATTCTTCAGCAAGTTCAAAAGATATTTATGAATTAATAACTGTAATTCAACAAAAAGTACTACAAAAAAAAGGAATTTATCTACAACCGGAAGTAAGAATGATTGGTTTTGACTATCCTAATTAAAGAAACTTTTTTTAAAATGGCGGGTTTTGGACTTCCTAACTTTGGACAACTTACAGAAGCTTTTAAAAAAGCTAAACAAATTCAGCAAGATGCTCAAAAATTACAAGATGAACTTGAAAATATGGAGATTGAAGGCAAAAGTGATGATGAAATGATAAAAGTTTGGATAAGTGGAAACCAACTTCCTTTAAAGGTAGAAGTACAAGAAAATATCTTAAATGCAAATAAAGAACAAATAGAGCAAAACATACTACAAGCTATTCAAAAAGCTCATGAATTATCAACTACAACTATGAAAGAAAGGATGAATGATTTGACTGGCGGATTAAATCTTAATCTTCCTGGTTTTGATAATAGTGACTCTTAGAAGACTCAATCATTTCTCTATAAAAAGAATATCTTTCGAAGGATTTATTTAAATTACATCCCTCATCTTCTAAATGTAAGCAGTCCCGAAATTTACACTTAATCCCTTCTTCGATTACCTGTTTATATATTTCTGGATAAAGATTTGGTAACAACTTAATATCAACCTCTAGAGGTTGCATATTAAATCCAGGAGTATCCACAATGTAACTTTGATTCGATATAGAAAATAACTCAACATTTCGAGTAGTATTTTTTCCTCTCTTAATTTTATTGGAAACTGGAGCAGTAGAGTTTTGAAGACCTGGAATTATCTTGTTAAGCAAAGTAGTTTTACCAACACCGGATGGGCCCATAAAAATCGAACACTTTTTTTTCTTTAACTGAGCTAATAAATCTTCAAAATGATCAGATTTATATAAATTTAAAATAATTGCTTGATAACCCCATTTCTTGAATTTATCAAGTAAAAAGATCTGTTTTTTGTCTGATATTAAATCACACTTTGTCAAAACTAATGACACTTCTACCCCCATAGATTCTGCTGATATCAAAAACCTATTCACTTGAGATAAATTTAACTTTGGCTCTTCAACTGAAAAAGTAATATAAATGTTAGAAATATTTGCAACTGATGGTCTATTTAATAAATTTTGTCTTTTTTTTAGACTTGCTATTACTGCCCGTTTGCTTGTTAAATCAATATTATCAATTTCTACTTCATCTCCAACATAAATAAATTGATCTTTGAAATTTATAGACTTTCTTACCTTACATAAAAATCTTTCGCTATTTCCGAAGTTTTCTTTATTTTTTAGGTCAACAAAGAAAAATTCATTAAATTTTTTCGTAACTAAACCTAAATGTTTAATATTAGTTTTCATTCAGAATTTTTATTTTTAAAAATTTTTCATATTCATTGATTTGTTCATAGAAACATCCCATCTCTTTTAAATTTTTTAATACCATTTCTTCTGGTTCACCTTTATCTAATTCAACAATAAGTTGTTCATTTTTAGATAACTTCTCTAAAGCCAATTTAATCTTGACGACATTTAAAGGACATGGAACAGATTTAAGATCCAAATGCTTTAAAAAAGTCATTAAGATTCTTTACCAAATAATTTACTAAATAGTCCACTACTGGAATTGATATTTTTATCTGAATACTGAGAAGCTAAATCCTCTAAAAGATTTCGCTCTTCATCAGTTATACGAGTTGGCAATTTTACCTTTACTAGAACTTCATGATTTCCTCTGGCAACTGGATTACCAAGTCTAGGTACCCCTTTATTCTCAAGTGAAAGAGTTGTATTTGGTTGCGTACCACTTGGAATTTTTAAATTAACTTTGCCATCAACTGTAGTAATTTCAACAGTATCTCCTAAAATTGCCTGTAAATAACTGACGGCTATTTCTGAGTAAATAGTAACACCATCTCTTTTTAATTTCGAATCATTCTTCACCTTGATAAAAACATAAAGATCCCCAGGTGGGCCTCCTTTCAAACCAACATTTCCCTCTCCGGAAACTCTTAATTTAGTACCAGTATCAACTCCTGCAGGAATATTAATTCGTAATTTTTTCCTGACTTGCTTTACTCCATTACCACCGCAACTTGTACATGGATCTGAGATTATTTGCCCAGTTCCATTACATGAAGGACATTCAGCTACTTGTGTGAAATTCCCAAAAGGTGTTCTAGTGGCTCTTCTAACTTGTCCACTTCCTCCACAAGTTGTGCAAGTTTTTGGTCCGGTTCCTGGTTTAGCACCTGTTCCCCTACAAACTTCGCATGTCTCAAGATGAGGAATTGTAATTTCTCTTTGTTGACCAAATATTGCATCTTTAAAATCAACATTAAGATCATATCTTAAATCATCTCCTTGTTGAGGACCTCTTCTTTGAGTTCTTCCTCCCTGTGGATTTTGTCCACCGAAGCCACCATTAAAAAAGGTTTCAAATAAATCTGCAAACCCACCCATATCGCCCATATCAGGCATTCCAGCTGCACCTCCAAGGCCAGCTTCTCCAAATTGGTCATATCTTGCTCTAGTTTCAGGATCAGCTAATGCTTCATAAGCCTTACCAATTTCTTTAAATTTATCTTCAGCACCAGGTTCTTTATTAACGTCAGGATGATATTGTCTTGCTAATTTTCTATAAGCCCTTTTTAAGGTATCAGCATCAGCATCTCTTGAAACTCCAAGTATTTGATAAAAATCAGCCATTAAACAACGCTCAAGTAAAAATTTGGAATTTATACATCTTCAGAAGTATTTTCCTCTGAATCAATACTCTCTTCAACTGTATCCTTTTCTACTTCCTCTTGTGAATTTTGTTTACCAGGTCCAATAGAGACCTTTACCAAAGCATGTCTCAAAACCTTTCCCTCTAAATGATATCCTCGCTGTAATTCTTCAATAATCAAATCCTCTTCAAACTCTTCACTCGGCTCTCTTAATACAGCTTCATGCAAATTTGGGTCAAATTGCTGACCAACAACTCTCATTGGCGCTACTCCCTGTTGTTTTAAAACTTCTACCAATTGTTTATACAATCCTTGATAACTTCTATGAAGGGCTTGAGCTTCTTCACTTTCTGGTTTTAGTTGTTGTCTTGCTCTTTCAAAATTATCAACGATTGGGAGAACTGCAGTTAAAGTTTTTGAAACAAGTTGGACTTTTAAATCATCCTGATCCCTAGACTGCCTTTTTCTAAAATTATCAAAATCTGCTGAAATCCTTACATATTGATTTTTTAATGTTTCGTGCTCTTTTTCTAATTGTTCTAACCTTGCATCATTATTTGAAATAGTATTTTTTAATTCTTCGGTGTTTATTTCTTCTGTTTTTTGGGAAGATAATTTATCATTTTCGATTATTTTATCTTCAGCAGATGAAGTATCCTCAGGGACATTATCCTGATTAGAAACATCATTTTCTTTAATATCAATATTGTCTGATTGATTTTCAATCATTTTTCTAAAAATTTAATAAAACTATTTTCCAATAAAGTGATGCACAAAACAAGTTGCGGAAGGCCGCACAAATTTTTACTCAGGAACAAACCTTAATGCTAATCCATTATTGCAGTATCTTTTGCCTGTAGGAAGTGGCCCATCATTAAAAACATGCCCTTGGTGACCTCCGCATCTAGAGCAGTGATATTCGGTTCTCGGAACAATCAACTTAAAATCAACTTTTGTTGCAACTGATCCTTGAATTGGATCCCAAAAACTTGGCCATCCAGTGCCACTATCAAACTTTTTATCTGAGAGAAAAAGTGGTAAATCACATCCTGCGCAGTGAAAAACCCCTTTTCTTTTCTCATTATTTAATTGACTGCTGAAAGCTCTTTCAGTCCCTTCCTCCCTCAAAATATAATAAGATTCTGGGCTAAGCCTAGCTTTCCATTCTTCTTTTGATAAATTCCACTCCTCTTTAGAAGCAATCGAAGAAGCTAAAACTTGCATAGGCTTAAAAAATGTTTTTAGTATTGACATAGTAGGAATTAGAATAAAAGTTCTTCTTGATAAAAATTGATTCATATATTTACTCACATAAAAAGTAATGAGTTCCATACATCCTGATTCTATTAAAAATATTCATAAATTAAGTATTGCTCCAATGATGGATTGTACTGATAAACATTTCAGAATGATAATGAGAAAAATAAGTTCTGAAGCTCTCTTGTATACGGAAATGATTGTGGCTCAAAGTTTATTTCATACGGATAAAAAAGAAAAATTTTTAGATTTTAATAATGAAGAACACCCAATATCAATTCAATTTGGTGGAGACGATCCTGAAATCCTTAAAGAGGCTGCGAAAATGGCTGAGGACTGGGGTTATGACGAAATAAACTTTAATGTTGGCTGTCCAAGCCCAAGAGTCTGTTCTGGAAATTTTGGTGCTTCACTTATGAAAGACCCTGAAAAAGTAGCAAAATGTATAGAATCCTTGAAAAATAATTGCAACTTACCGGTTACCATTAAACACAGAATAGGTGTAGACAACGAAGATAGTTTCTTGAATTTGAATAATTTCGTAAGGTACATAGCAAATGCTGGTGCAGACAGATTTACAGTTCATGCAAGGAAAGCCATATTAAAAGGTTTAAATCCAAAACAAAATAGGACCATACCTCCACTTAAATACGATTTAGTAAAAAAATTGAAAAAATCAAATCCAAAATTATTAATAGAAATCAATGGGGGTTTAACAAATATCGATGAATCATTAAAAGCCTTGAATGATTTTGATGGGGTCATGATTGGAAGGTCAATTTATAAACATCCATTGAGATGGTCTGAAATTGATCAAAAGATTTATGGAATTAATACAAAATCCAAATCTGCTTCAAATATTATATTCTCCTTAATTCCATACATAGAAGCACATTTAAGTAATGGAGGAAAATCTTGGGATATTTGTAAACATCTTATAAATTTAGTTGAAGGTATACCAAAAGCTAAAATTTGGAGAAATCAACTTTCAAATAAATCTATAAAAAAAGAATTAAATATTGAATATCTATTTAAATTAACAACAGCGCTTGAAGAAATGGGTTACTAATTTGTCTGATTTGAAGCATTGCTCTCATTAGACACTCCCCTTTTTCTCCTGCTCCTACCACTTTCATATTCAGAGTTTTCAGAAGAATTTCCATAACTTCTATCTTCCCAACCTTCTGCTCCAGAAGATTTATTTGTGTAAGAGCTATTACCTCCACCATAGCCACCGCTGTTACCACCGTAGCCGCCACCGCTGTTACCACCGTAGCCACCACCGCTGTTACCACCGTAGCCACCACCGCTGTTACCTCCACCGTAGCCGCCACCGTAGCCGCCACCGCTGTTACCACCATAGCCGCCACCGCTATTACCGCCTCTTCCTCCTCTACGAGATCCACCAGAACCTCTTGGCTCAGCTTTATTAATTCTTAGTGGTCTACCCATAAGTTCTGTGCCTTGCAAACCATCGATAGCTGTTGACTCAATCGATTCATCTGCCATTTCAATAAATGCGAATCCTCTTTTCCTTCCAGTATCTCTCTCCAAAGGAAGAGAACAATTTAAAACTTCACCAAAAGGGGCAAACAACTGTATCAGATCTTCACGCTCTGCGCGGAACGGCAAATTGCCAACAAAAATACTCACTTTAAAATCAACAAAGAAAATTTACCTTATAAAAAAACTACAATGAGTTATCCCATAACGTTTACTTTACTATTCTACTTCAAAGGATACCCTTGTTGTAGAAAAATAATTTAGATTCAAAGTAACAATTTTTTTTGCCATTTATTTACCTCTTTTTCTACCTGAACAAAACCTGTACCACCTTCACTATTTCTTGATTTTACGACATTAAGAGGTTTAAGATCTTCAAAAACATCCTCATCAAATTCGGGATGAAATTTTTTAAATTCATCAATTTTGAGATTTTTAAATAACATTTTTCTCTCCATACAATATTTAACTATTTCACCAACAACTTGATAGGCGGTCCTAAAAGGAACATCTTTACCAACTAAGTAATCTGCTAAATCAGTAGCATTAGAGAAGTCATTTTCTACAGAATCAGATAAATTTTTAATATTAAATTCAATGCCCTCATTAATTAAAATAGTCATTGCTTTAATACAAGAAGATATTGTTTCTGCAGTATCAAATATTGGCTCTTTATCCTCTTGATAATCCTTGTTGTATGAAAGCGGTACCCCTTTGACCATAGTTAATAAAGCTTGGAGATTTCCATACACTCTTCCGGTCTTACCTCTAATCAACTCTGGAACGTCAGGATTTTTTTTCTGCGGCATTAAGCTACTTCCTGTGGCACATTTATCTGTTAATTTTGCAAAAGAAAATTCATCAGTTACCCATAAAATTATCTCCTCTGAAATTTTACTTAAATGAGACATTAACAAAGCAGATGCAGAAACAAACTCTATACAAAAATCTCTATCGCTAACTGCATCAATACTGTTTTTATAAATCTTTTCAAAACCCAATTCTTCAGCTGTAAAGTGCCTATCTATTTTTATTTTTGTTCCCGCTAATGCTGCAGCTCCTAAAGGAGAAATATTAACTCTTGCGCGTACTTCTTTAAACCTTTCACGGTCTCTTTGGAGCATTTCTATATAAGCCAATAAATGATGAGCCAAAGATAATGGTTGAGCTCTTTGCATGTGAGTATATCCAGGGATTAAAGTATAAATATTAGATTTCGCAAGATTTAAGAAGGATTTTTGCAAATCGGTTATTAAAATTTGAATATTATCAATCTCTTTTCTTAGCCACAATCTTATATCTGTGCCAACTTGATCATTTCTACTTCTACCTGTATGTAATTTTTTTCCAGTTTCACCAATTAAACTTATTAGTTTTTCTTCTATACAATAGTGAATATCTTCAGAAGGTGTACCAGGAGAAAATTTACCCTCCAAATACTCAACTTTTATTGACTCTAGACCATTAATAATTTTCAAAGCTTCGGAAGAGGATAAAACTTGAGTTTTACCAAGCATTTTCGCATGAGCAATAGAGCAATCTAAATCTTCTAAAATGAGCTTTCTATCAAAACCAATTGAAGCATTAAACCTTTCAATAAAAGGGTCAAGTGAATTATCAAACCTTTTACTCCAAACTTTCGCCATATTAATTAGTAACTTTAAGTATCTCTAATAAAGCATTTTTTTATAAAAGTGACAAAAATCTCTATCTCAATTGAAAAATAACCATCGATGCATCATCTTCCAGATGTCTATTTTGTCCCGTAAAATCATCTAATTTTTTGAATATTTTATTTAGGATTTCTTGAGATGTATAAGATTGCTTGCATAATTTTGTAAGGATTTTAATTAACCTTTCTTCATCAAATCTTTGCCCTAAAGAGTTAGAAGCATCAGTTACTCCATCTGTGTAATAGAGTACTAAATCATTTTCATTAAGCTTAATTTCACCACAATGATAATCAGCATCTTTTTGTAGTCCAAGTACAAATCCTTCTGCATCGAGTTTTATAATTTTCTGATCTGAACTTTTCCATAGCAAAGGAGGATTATGTGCTGCATTAGCGAACCTCAATTTTCTAGTTCTAGGGTCGTAATCTGAATAAAACAATGTCACAAATCTATGCGATTGATCTAAATCATTTATTGCTAATTGATTCAAATCATGCAAAATTCTATCTGGAGGCAGACCTGTAAGAACCTCTGCACGTAGCATTCCTCTTAACATAGTCATTAAAAGACCTGCTGGAATACCTTTACCCATGACATCACCTATTACAAAGGCCCATCTTGCTTTGTCTTTTCTTTTTTCGGATATATTCGTCTTCAAACACATGAAATCATAGTAATCCCCGCCAAGCTGGAGAGCTGGTCTACAATGAGCAGCAAGGTCTAGACCATAGATAATTGGACAATAATCCGGGAGTAATTGAGATTGAATTTCAGCACCAGTTGAAATTTCTCTATCTAAGTTTTCATGCTTTTTCTTTGTTTTTATTAAATAGTCATTTTCTAATCCAACAGCTAAACAATTTTCAATAAAATTAAAATTATCATCTTCAGAAATCGACTGCCTTGACATATCTGTGCTGAAAATATAAATAAATCCTCTACATTTACCTCTAGATGAAATTTTTTTTGTTTCAATTTTATATTCTTTAAATTTTTTTTTTAAAGCATTTTCAAAAGTTGAGATTTCTTTTATTTTAAAATTTTTTGAAAAATGAAATTTATTCAAAAAACTATTAATTTCTTCTTGAATTTTTAGATATTCCCCATTAGCGGAAATTTTTATATTTTCATTCCATATCTCCCCCTCATAATTTAGAGGAATAATTAAGATTATATTCTCAGAAAAAATATGTTTAAAAATTAAGCATATATAATCAAGTAATTTATTTATGTTGGAGAATGATTTTAAATAATATGCTAATGAAGATGCAATTTCAACAAATTTATATTTATTTTTTAAAGTTACTGTAGATTCATTTTCTAAAAAATTTTGAATAAATTTATTCGAAAATATTTTTTCTTTTTGATTATTTGTCAAAACGAATCTAATAGATAAGTATGTTTTAACATTAAATTTAAATTTTTAAAAAAAATTTCATTAAATATTTATTTATCTGCAAGCATAGCCTCTACAAATTCATAACTATTAAATGGTCTCAAATCTTTTATACCTTCACCAGCTCCAATAAACCTTATAGGCAAATTTACTTCTTCAGATACAGCTAAAGAGACTCCACCTCTAGAAGTCCCATCTAATTTAGTAATAATTGCTCCACTTAAATCTGCAGATTTAGCGAAACTTTTTGCTTGCTTTAAGCCATTTTGACCCTGACTTGCATCTAAAACTAATAATGATTCAACAATTGCATCTGGAACTTTTTTATCAATAATTTTTTTTATTTTTGCTAATTCATCCATCAAATTATTTTTTGTTTGCAATCTACCCGCCGTATCAACAAGTAATAAATCAACATTTCTCTTTTTTGCAGAATTAATTGCGTCAAAAACTACAGCAGCTGGATCAGCATTTTTTGATTGATTAGATATAACGTCAACATTACTTCTATCTCCCCATACTTTAAGTTGTTCTACTGCAGCCGCTCTAAAAGTATCAGCCGCAGCTATCAAAGTTTTATAGTTACTTTTGGATGATAAATATGCTAATTTTCCTAATGTAGTAGTTTTACCAACGCCATTAACTCCTACTAATAACCAGACATTTAACTTACCCTTTTGAGGAACTAAGATATCAGTTCCCGAATTTTTTATTGGTTTATCTATAATTAATTTTAATTCCTTCTTCAAAAATTTTATTCCTGCTTCACCACCTAAGACTTCCTCGTTTAATTTTGTTCTGAGAGAATTTATAACTTTATCGGTTGAATCAATACCTACATCAGCTCTTATTAATAGAGTTTCTAAATCATCAAGAGATTCGGGGGTAAGAGGATCATCACCCAATTTATCCAATAATTCAGTAACAAATCCTTTGCGAGTTTCTTCTAATCCTCTACGTAATTTAGTTAACCAATCAATTTCATCAATCGATATTTGATTTATTTTTTTTCCTTGAGCAGCTAACACCATTGCAGACCAAGTAAAATTATCATCAAATTCTCCTAATTCAGTTTCAGCAATAGTTTTAGACTGTCCAGGAAATTTTTCTTTATTAGTATTATCAATCAATTCTTGCTTTTGCTCTTCCTGCTTCTGTAATTCTTGCTTTTGCTCTTCCTGCTTCTGTAATTCTTGCTTTTGCTCTTCCTGTCGTTTTTTTAAAAGTGCATATGCTTGTGCAGCCCATTCACGTGAATTATCGGAATCAATATTAGTCATTATTAATAATTCTTATTTGATAATTTTAAAATACTATTTATTTATATCAAATAATGATGCCAATTAAATTGTTTGTAATCTCCTTAAAACTCCATTAATAAATTTTCTTCCTTGAAGGTCGCTATATTTATTAGCTAAATTAACAGCCTCATCACAAGCTACAGCTACAGGTGTGTTCAAAAAATTGATATCCACGTAAGCTAAACGCAAAATATCCCTATCTATTCTTGGTAATCTTTTTAATCTCCAGCCATCCATTGCTTGATCGATATCAGAATCAATACTTTTAAGGTTATTAACTATATTGCAAATTCTTTGATTCACATCGTCTCTAATATCAATTTGATAACTAGAAACAATTAATTTTGGAAAGTCTAGAGTTATTGAGAGTGTATTCATTACAGTTTCAATTTTTGCCAGAGATTTTTTTAACTCATCTCGAACTTTTGAATAAGAAGAATCGACACCTTCTTGCAATTCACTATCTAATATTTTTTGTGAAGCATTTTCTAACTCTGACTCGCAATTATCTAATTCCTCTCTGCAATGGTTTATTAAAGAATCCAAAGCAGATTCAAAAATTTCTTCTATCTGAAATTTATTTAATTTAAAATCACCTTTATCTTTTATAAGGCCAAGAGAAATTAAAGATAATTCTCTAGAAAGGGATCTATTATGCATCAATTAAGAAGAAGTATTAGTGGAAGCTCGTAATTGAGAAAACAATTTTGAAAATGTTGGATTTGTAGTGTTATTTTTCTCATCTGGATTAACTATCCCAGCTGAAATTATTGTTCTAAAAGCATCTTCAACGGAAATATCCAAATCCTTAACAGAAGACTCAGGAACAAGTGTGTACCATCCAGTAGTTGGGTTTGGTGCTGTAGGTATAAAAACACTAAGTAATTTTTCTTCCAATTCTGGCTGCAGAGAAGGCCCTACATCTCCAGTTACAAAGCCTACACTATAAAGTCCCTCACGAGGATATTCAACTAAAACAACTCTTCTAAATCTGTTAGATTTATTACTTAAGAAAGTTTCTAGCAATTGTTTAAGAGTTTTATAAACCGCTCCAGCTACTGGGATTTTTGATAAAGTACCCTCTCCAAATTCTAATAACCACCTTCCTACAAAATTTCTCGCCATCAAGCCTATAAGCAAAATGGCTAATAGGGGAACAGTTAAACCTAAAGTAAGATTAATTAAATCTTGTAATAAAGGATTTAAAGTAATAAAAGGATTTAATTGCTTTGGAACTGAAGTAACTAACGTTAAAACAAATTTACTAACTAATGATGAAAGCCATATTGTTGTTGCTAAGGGTATTACAACTAACAAGCCCGCTATAAGATCATTTTTTAGATCTTGTTGAAGCCTAGATCCTAAATTAGAATCTTGATTTTTATTAATTTCAACCAAAATAACCTTTCTAACTATATTAACTTTACTAATAATTTAGCTGTTTTTACTGAGTTAGGATATATTTTTTTTAAATATATCTAATTTATTTATAAGTTTATTCCCCAAAAATAACTTTTAATAGAAATGCTATAAAAAATAAAAAAATGATTGATAAAATTCAAGACAAAAAAAAATTTAGTAAAAAATTAAAAGAAAGAGCTATTTTTGAAGGTTTTGCAATTGCTGGAATAGCTTCAATACCAGGTAGTTCGCGCATAAAATTAAGGACTAATGCACTAGAAAGATGGTTATCAAATAACCACCATGCTGAAATGAAATGGATGGAAGCAGAAAAAAGAAGAAATATAGGCTCACTTTTTGAAGATGCAAAAAGTGTTTTAAGTGTTGGATTTGCTTACATTAATTCAAAAAACAACAACAAGAATTTCCTCAAGGTAGCTAAATTTGGCCAGGGAGAAGATTATCATAAAGTGATTCAAAAAAAATTAAAGAATATCGGTAAATGGATCAACCTAGAAATTCCTGATTGCAAATGGAAAATATGTGTTGATACCTCTCCGCTTCTTGAAAAAGCATGGGCAGAGGAGTCAGGGATTGGTTGGATAGGTAAAAATAGTAATTTAATAAGCACAAAAAATGGTTCTTGGTTTAGTTTAGGTTTTATGATCCTTACAAAAGATTTAATACCAGATAAACCTCATCAATCACTTTGTGGAAAATGTGATATTTGTATAGAACATTGTCCCACAAAGGCAATAGTAGAACCCTTTGTAATACAGTCAGATCTATGTATTGCATATCACACAATAGAGAATAGAAATAAAACTATTCCAAAGAAAATAGAAAAAAATTTAGACGGATGGGTTGCTGGATGTGATATTTGTCAAGATGTATGTCCTTGGAATAAGTCAGTGCCATACAACAATAATTTTGAAACTACACCTAAAGAATGGATTAATAATCTTAGTATTGAATCGTTAAATTGGGACGATAAAACATGGAAAGAAAAGCTTAAAGGAACTACATTAAAAAGAATCAAACCATGGATGTGGAAAAGAAACATACGAGCAAATCTAAATAATAAAAAAATTAAAATATGAAAAAGTTTTTAAAACTAATAATCTGGATCTCCTTGATTAATTTTTATTTTCTTCAGGTAGAAAAAGTTCAAGCAATAGTTCCATATTATTATTTCCCAACAATAAAAAATTTACAAAAGCAAAGTTCATATCTAGGGAAAAATGCATATCAACTACTTTATTTTGGACAATATAAAGACAGTCTTAACTTAGCCAAATTAGCTGTAAAAATATATGCGAAAGATGAAAAACTATGGTTAATTTTGGCAGAAGCACAAATAGCTAACAAACAATATAAAAACGCATTAAATTCTCTAAATAAAGCAGAACAGCTCAATTCAAATATTAGCGAAATATATTTTGCTAAAAGTAATATTTACTTAAAAATTTCCCAACAAACAAAAGCAAAAAGTGCTTTAGAAAAAGGAATAAAGTTAGAACCTAATAACCACAAAGCTATTTTTCAACTAGGAAATATTTTTTTAATGGAAAAAAATTACTTGGAAGCTATCAAATTATTTGATAAATCAATAAAAATTAAACCTAATTTCTGGCAGGCAATCAATAATAAAGGTTTAGCTTATTTCGAAAAGAACAATATAAATCTATCAATCAAACTTTTTGAAAGTGCAATCTCAATTCAAGAAAATGCTGAAACATTACTAGGACTGGCCTCATGTGTAAGAATTAATGATACTAAATTAGCAATTCAGCTAGCAAAAAAAGCTTTGGCTAAAGATCCCAAATATGTCAATTATGACTATAGAAAAGAACAGTTATGGGGAGAAAAATTACAAGCCTCTACAGAAATTCTTCTACAAAATGAACAGCTTAAAAAAGATGTATTGCTGGCAAAATCCAAAATAATTGAATCATCTTAATTTTCAATACTGGTAAATATTGTTTTACCTATTAATCTTAATTTAGTTAATCAATAATTTTTAAATTTTGCGCTCTAATGGATAAGAAAAACTTCACTTCCATCTCACTTCAAGAAGAAATGCAACGTTCTTATTTGGAGTATGCAATGAGCGTAATAGTTGGACGTGCTCTACCCGATGCAAGAGACGGTCTTAAGCCAGTACAAAGAAGAATACTATTTGCAATGTACGAATTAGGCTTAACACCTGATAAACCATTTAGAAAGTGTGCGCGAGTTGTTGGAGATGTACTTGGAAAGTACCATCCTCATGGAGATCAAGCAGTATATGATGCATTAGTAAGGCTAGTACAAAATTTTTCTACTAAATATCCTACTCTTGACGGCCATGGAAATTTTGGATCTGTAGATAATGATCCACCAGCAGCAATGAGATATACAGAAACCAGATTAGCACCGATAGCTCATAAAGGATTTCTTGAAGAAATTGGATCAGGAACAGTAAGCTTTTCAAATAACTTTGACGGTTCTCAAAAAGAACCAGATGTTCTTCCGGCCCAACTTCCATTTTTATTGTTGAACGGCTCATCAGGTATTGCTGTTGGCATGGCAACAAACATACCCCCTCACAACCTAGGCGAAATTGTGGATGGTTTAGTTGCTTTAGTAAAAAATAAAGATATAAGTGATAAAAAACTTTCTAACATTATTAAAGGGCCTGATTTTCCTACAGGCGGAGAATTAATTTATAGTCGAGCAATAGAAGAACTTTATGAAACAGGAAGAGGATCTTTAACAATAAGAGGAGTTATAAAGTCGGAAGAAATAAATTTAGGCAAAGGGAAACATAAAAAGAATGCATTAATCATTACGGAACTTCCTTATCAAATCAATAAAGCAAGTTGGATTGAAAAACTCGCAGAACTTGTTAATTCAGGGAAAATTGATGGGATTTCTGATATTAGGGATGAGAGCGATAGAGATGGAATGAGAATTGTAATAGAGCTAAAAAAAGATTCTAATTCTGAGCTCATTATTTCTAATTTATATAAAAAAACAACTCTACAAACAAACTTTGGCGCAATATTCTTAGCTTTAATTAAAGGCAAGCCTATACAACTAAACCTAAAAAAATATCTCAACTATTTTCTTGAATTTAGAGAAGAAACAATTAGAAAAAGAACTTTTTATTTTCTAAAAAACACTCTTGAAAAACTAGAAATATCAGAAGGTTTATCTAAAGCTACAAAAAACATAAAAAAGGTTATTGAAATTATTGAAGAATCGGAAAATTCTGTGGAAGCTAAATCAAAATTAGTTGAAAATTTTTTCTTAAGTGAAAAACAAGCATATTCAGTTTTGGATATGCCACTAAGAAAATTAACAAATCTAGAAAAGAATCAAATTGATAATGAAATAAAAAATTTAGAAGAAAAAAAGAATTATTTTCAAAAATTATTGAACGAAAGAGAATTATTACTTGAATTACTTATAGAAGAATTATTAATATTAAAGAAAAAATATAATGTTACAAGAAAAACAAAAGTAATCAAAAATATAGATCAAAATGAAGAGTTAGAAACGCTTAATAATCAGATATTAGAAGAATTTATAAATAAAAAAACAAAGTTATATATAGACAATAGACTTTATTTAAAAAAGATGATTTCAAGTAATTATAAGAAATCATTTGAAGTTGTAAATAAAATTATAGATAATAAAAATATTCAAAAATTTATATTTAATATTGAAAAAAATATAAAATTAATTGGAATCACAAATACAGGAAAAGTATTTAACATTGATTGGGAATCAAGTATTAATAAAGACTATAAATTAGATCATAGAATTCTTGGAAATATTCATCCAAGTGAGATAATAAATTTTCATTCAATTAAAAAAGAAATTAGAAATTATTTATGCATATTAAATTCAGATGGAAGATTTAAAAAAGTTTTATTTGATGAAGATATGTTGAAGAGTAATAGAACTTTCACAATTACAAAATTAAAGAATAATCTAAAGACAATCGATTCATTTATTTCTAATGAAAACAAAGATTTAATTATATTAACCTCGATAGGAAGAATTTTTAACTTTAATTTATCAAATAAATTTTTAACACCAACTTCTAAACAATCCCAAGGATTAATACTTGCAAAACTTTTACCAACTGAAAAAATCGTTTCTTGTTGTACATACTATAATGGGGAAAATATTTTTTTAATATCTAAACGAGGGAAAATCTTTTGTATAAATAGCAATGAAATTTATTACTCAAATCAATACAGTTTGGGATATTTAAATGAAAGAACCCAACTTAAAAACGATTACTTCCTCAAAATAATAACAAGTAACCATTACCTTGATATTGAAACTAATAAAAATAAATCTGTAAGATTAGACCTAAATAAATTAAATTTCAAATCCAATAAATCAAATTTTTTAATTGATTTCTTAAAATTAGATAAGGATGAATACCTTGAAAATTGTTTCCAACTGAAAAACTGTTTCAACTAAGATTTATATTCATTTTCAACCCAATTTAAATACTCTTGATTTACTGTTCCTGTTACATAAGAACCAGTAAAGCAACTCATCTCCAAATCTTTAATAGGAGAATCACTTATTATAGATTTTCGCAAACTTTCAACACTTTGATAAACAAGGTTATCAATTTCAAGGTGATTAGCTATTTCACTTATTGTTCTATCGTGAGCTATTAATTCATCTCTATTAGGCATATTAATTCCATAAACATGAGGATAACGAACAGGAGGTGCTGCTGATGTAAAAAAAACTTTATTTGCTCCTGCATCTTTAGCCATCTGGACAATTTCTTTTGAAGTAGTACCTCTTACTATCGAATCATCAACAATTAATACATTTTTATTTTTAAACTCTGCACTCATGGCATTTAATTTTTGTCTTACAGATTTCTTACGTTTTTGCTGACCAGGCATTATGAATGTTCTGCCAACATATCTATTTTTAAAAAAACCTTCCCTATATTCTATCCCTAACTGTCTTGCAACTTGCATTGCCGCAGGTCGTGAGGAATCAGGAATAGGCATAACTACATCAACATCTCCAGAATTAATTGTTTCTTTTATTGTTTCTGCCAAATAATCTCCCATCTTTAAACGGGCTTTATACACTGAAATTCCATTCATAATTGAATCTGGCCTAGCTAAATAGACATATTCAAAAGCACAGGGAAATAAGATTGGATTTTCAGAACATTGCTTAGAAAAAAACTCCCCATTAAGATTTATAAAAACAGCTTCTCCAGGATCTACATCTCTCACTACTTGATAATCGTTATTCTCAAGAACTAGAGATTCGCTAGCAACCATCCACTCTTCTTTTTTTGTGGTCAATGAAAGTCTTTTTCCTATGACTAAAGGCCTAATACCGAAAGGGTCTCTGAATGCTAATAAACCATGTCCTGAAATTAATGCAATTGAAGCATATGATCCCTGAATTCTTTTATGTAAAGACTTGACCGCATCAAAAATAATATCAGGTTCTAATTCTTGATTATGAATTTGTTCTTGTAATTCTGTCGCAAATACATTTAACAACATTTCAGTATCGCTTGAAGAATTTGTATGTCGCTTGTCAATATTAAATAATTGTTTTTCTAAATCTCTGGTATTCGTCAAATTTCCATTATGTATTAAAACGATTCCATAAGGAGCATTAACGTAAAAAGGCTGTGCTTCTTCTACACTTTCTGCTGATCCCTTTGTTGCATACCTAACATGACCCAATCCAATTTTGCCGATTAGATTCCTCATATCTCTCGTTCTGTAAGCAGTATTAACCTGACCCTTAGCCTTATGTATATGAAAAACAGTATTTTCCATTGTGGCTATACCTGTTGAATCTTGACCTCTATGCTGCAAAAGCAAAAGACTATCATAAATTTGTTGATTTACATCATCTGAAGAAACGATTCCAACTATTCCGCACATAACTTAATATCTAAAAAAGATTAGTAGTTGAAAAATATTTTTCATATTTATTTAAAAGTAACCTGAAATACTATTATTGAATTTTTCGGATAATTCCTCAACCCTAATGTTGCAGATATTTTTATCTTGAATTTTTATCTTCAGAGTGTCACTAGATACATATCCTATTTTTTTTAGATAAACACTTGATGGAAAATTTATTTGATTTTTTTTTAAATAATTAAGCCATTGATTTTGTTTCTTTTTACTAATTGAAAAAATAATTCTAGAACCTCCTTCTGCAAACAATAAATTATCATCTCTATTTAAATCTTTCTCTAAGTCTATCAATGCACCTTTTGCGGACAAAATGCAAGACTCTGCTAAAGCTATAGCCAAACCACCATCACTGATATCATGAGAAGAATCGACAAAGCCTGTTAATATCGCATTTCTTAAAAAACTCTGGCAAAACTTTTCATCGAGCAAATCTATTTTTGGAGGCCGACCTGTTATTTCTCCATGAAAATATTCCAAATAAGAGCTAGCTGCAATTGTTGTATCTGATTTATAAGAACCAATTAACCAGATTTGATCATCAATATTTTTCCATTCACTACTTATAGCTTTGTCGACATTATCTATCTTTCCAACCATTCCAATAACTGGAGTAGGATTGATAGGAGTTATTACGTTATCTTTATTTTTAGATTCATTGTATAAAGAAACATTACCTCCTGTTACAGGAGTTTCCAATGCTTTACAGGCTTCAGCAATTGCATTACATGAAGATGAGAGTTGCCAATATCCTATTTCATTCTCCGGAGAAGAAAAATTTAAATTATTTGTAATTGCTACTGGTTCAGCACCAACACAACTAACATTTCTAGCAGATTCTGCGACAGCAGCGATTGTGCCTCTAAAAGGATCAAGAGCAACCCATCTACTATTACAATCAACTGAAGCCGCAACACCAGAAAATTTTTTAGTTTTATTTTTTTTATTTTGTTCCCTTAGTCTTATTACAGCTGCATCTGATTTTCCGGGTTTAAAAACTGTATTTGCCTGCACTTGAGAATCATATTGTCTATAAATCCATCGTTTAGAAGCTATTGAAGGATTAGAGAGTAGTTTTAAAATAATTTCTGAATAAGAAAAATTCTTATTTTCCTTCAATGAAAATATTTTTTGCTCATAAATTTCTGGTAAATCATTTTCTTTCCAATCCCATTTCTTTAAAAGATAATCAGGTGGATTATTAATCACATTGTGAAAATTGACAGGGGTATCATCAGACAATGCAGAAGTAGGTATTTGGGCAACAATTTTACCTTTATGAGAAATAATTACCTCATTAGTTCCTATAACTTGACCAATTACATTGGCATATAATCCCCACTTATTAAATTTTTCAATAAGATGATTAATTTTTTCTTCTTTAACAACAAACAACATTCTCTCTTGCGATTCAGATAATAAATATTGGTATGGAGTCATATCATCTTCTCTAGAAGGAACCAAATCTAAATCAATAGATATACCTAATTTTCCATTTGCAGCCATTTCTGCACTACTGCATGTTAATCCTGCGGCACCCATATCTTGAGCTGCAATTACATCTCCTGTTTTGAAAGCATCCAAACAGGCTTCAATAAGACTTTTCTCAATAAACGGATCACCTACCTGAACTGCTGGTCTATCATCTAATGAGGTTGTAGTTAATTCTGAGCTGGCAAAACTAGCACCACCAACTCCATCTCTGCCAGTAGTATTACCAACATATAATACTGGTGATCCTATATTTTTTGCTCCAGAACAAACTATTTCATTGGTCTCTAAAAGTCCTAAAGCCATAACGTTCACTAAAGGATTTCCGGAATAACTATCATCGAAGTCAATTTCACCTCCAACAGTCGGCACACCAACACAATTCCCATAATGCGCAATACCGGATACAACACCTCGCAGTAAATCCACATTTGATGATTTATCAAGGTTTCCGAATCTCAATGAATTCAATACTGCAATTGGCCTTGCACCCATGGTAAATATATCTCTTAAAATTCCTCCTACACCTGTTGCAGCACCTTGAAAAGGTTCAATAGCAGAAGGATGATTATGACTTTCTATTTTAAAAACAAGTTTTTGATTATTTCCAACATCAATAACGCCAGCATTTTCTCCAGGTCCAACTAAAACATTTTTACCTTTAGTGGGAAATTTAGATAGTAAAGGTTTTGAATTTCTATAACAACAATGTTCAGACCACATAACGCCAAACATGCCTAATTCCGTTCTATTAGGTTTTCTCTTTAATCTTTTGCAAATTTCTTCGTAATCATTAAGTGTTAAATTTTCAACTTTCAGTGCCTCATTAAGATCATAAAGATCATGATTTTCTTGATTTATCATTCTTTATTATATCCAAGGGTCATCTTCTTTTTTTTCACTAAAAGTCGTGGATGTCGTATCTTCATTATAAAAACTTTTTTGTTTAAAATCTAAGTTTTGGCTAATATCTTCATCTTCTTCAAGCCAATCCTCTAATCTATTAGAAGCAATATTTTTCATATCATCAAATCTATCAATAATTTTTTTTCCTTTTTGCATAAATTCATTCTTAATACTTGATTTTATTAAAGATAAATCATCTAAAGAATTAATTTCACAAAATACCAATCCAGGTTGTTGGTCATTAATATTTTCAATATTTAGTTTCCATCTGCTAGAACCTGGAATCTTAGGATTAGATCTAGAAACTAAGTAATATTTTATTTTACCCGTTTTCATTTCAAATAGAAAATCTGCAATAACTCCTATTTTTGATCCATTTACATTTATAAGATTAGCTTCTATTAAAGTTGGAAATCTATTTAAAGTTGCTAAATCAGAAATAGCTGGATCACCTTTGACATGAATTACATTATCTATTATTTGAGTAATTTGATTTAATCGCCAAACATTTCTTTTTAAATCGAAATTTGAAGGACGAGAGTACCATCCTAAAATTCGATGAACTGGAGGATGCATCCAAACATTTTCTCCAATTCCGTAATTAAGGACCATATTACCCTTAACAATATATTTTAGTAGTTCACTTAATAAACTTTCTTTAGGTAATTTCAAGTTAAGAACGAACCTGCACAGGCATAACTAGATAAGTAAAAGAATTTAGATTATCTTCTGGTACAAAAACAGCTGGAGTAGTTGCAATATTACACTTTAAAAGTACATTTTCAGAGGCAATAATTTTTAAACCTTCTAAAAGATATCTAACGTTAAATGCAATATCAAAATTTTCTCCAGAATAAGAAACAGGTATTGATTCATTTGCATTTCCAATATCTTGGGCATCTGCACTGATTGAAGCTAAATCTGTATTATCCAATTTAATCTTTACAACACTACTTTGCTGATCAGCCAAAACAGCAATTCTTTCTAATGCATCAATTAATTTTTTTGTATTAAAATTCAGAATCTTAGAAAAAGTATCAGGAATTAATTGAGAATAATTAGGATAAGTACCTTCAAGGGTTCTTGTAGTAATTATTTGATTAGAAGAAATAAATACTACCTGACCTTTATCGTAGAAGAGCTTTATTGAATTTTCTGAGCTTCTCAAAGAAACTAGTTTTTCAATTTCTCTTAATGATCTAGTTGGAATAGTTACTGACAAATCACTATCATCTAAAGATGAGTTTGCTTTATCTTCCATATGTTCTTCATTACCAATTAAAGCGACGGCTAATCTATGACCATCTGTAGATGCAGACTCTAAATAATTTGGTTTGAATGTAAAATTGACGCCTGTGAGTAATTGTTTAGAGTCATCATTACTACTAGCAAAAATGGTAGATTTTAAAGCTTTTAAAAAAGAACTAGGATCAATATTCAAAGAAGTACCACTTTCAACAAATGGCAAATTAGGATATTCATCAGAGGGGATACCTTTAAGATTAAAAGAACCTCTGTCACTTTTTATTAAAATATTATCTGAATTCCCTTCAACTTCTAAAGAAACAGGAGTTTCATTAGGTAATTTGTTTACTATTTCGGATAAAAGTTTTGAAGGTATAGTAATAGCTCCACTATTTTTTACAGTTCCATCAAAAGAAGTTTGAATTCCTAAATTAAGGTCAAATCCTGTCACGCTAATTTTATTAGTTCCTTCATCAGCTGTTAAAAGTATATTTGCAAGAATTGGATGCGTTGGTCTTGAAGCAACTGCTTTACTCACTAGTTGTATAGCATTATTTAATTCATTTTGATTACAAATAATTTCCATCGGAATTTGGAACTTTTTACAAATACAATATACTTTTTTCGTAAATTAAATTCAATAACTTAATTTTTTACTCTTCTAATATAAAAATAAATAATAAAATAAGAAATTTAGTAGTAGTAGTTCTTGTGGTAACTGTGGAATTCTTAAATAAAATACCTTTTCAACCTAGTTTACGTATACAAAATAATGTGGAAAAAATTTTTTATTTGTTGAATAGTTTTATCTTTATCTGAAAAATTTAAATTTATTCAACAAATAGAATTAGTTTTAATGCGTTTTTCAACAAAAGCATGGTTGTTTTTAATTAATTTCCACAGACACTATTTTTTTTGGATTCTAATATCCTAAAATTTTAGTTATATTTTTTAATGAAGGTTCAATATTTTTTCTAAAAATAGCGTCATTGTTTTTTATGGCGCAATCAGGATCTTTTAAGCCGTTTCCAGTAAGAACACAAACAATAGTAGATTCTTTCTGAATTCTATTCTTATTTTTAATCAGTCCAGCAACTGATGCTGCACTAGCAGGTTCACAAAAGACTCCCTCTTTGGCAAGGATTTTATAAGCAATTATTATTTCTTCATCTGTAACTGACTGAAAGTCTCCTTTACTCTCTTTTCTTACTTTTTTTGCTTTTTCTCTATTTACAGGATTTCCAATTCTTATTGCAGTTGCAATTGTTTCTGGATCTTTAACTATTATGTTTTTTACTAATGGAGCAGAGCCTTCAGACTGAAAGCCCATCATAATTGGTAATTTTAAATTTCTTTTTATTTTTGAATATTCTTTAAATCCCATCCAATAAGCAGTTATATTTCCTGCATTACCCATTGGAATACAAAGCCAATCAGGAGCAAAACCTAAGTCATCAACTATTTCAAAAGCTGCTGTCTTTTGTCCTTGGATTCTATATGGATTAACAGAATTAACAAGTTCAACTGGATGTTCTGAAGATAAATCCCTTACTATTTCAAGAGCTTTATCAAAGTTTCCATTAATAGATATTATCTCAGCTCCATACATCAATGCTTGCGCAAGCTTTCCCTGTGCAACAAATCCTTCCGGTATTAAAACATAAGGTTTTAATCCTCCTCTAGAAGCATATGCTGCAGCTGCAGCAGAAGTATTTCCAGTACTTGCACAAATCACTGCTTCACGGCCCTCTTCTTTTGCTTTGCTAATTGCCATAGTCATACCACGATCTTTAAAAGATCCTGTTGGATTTAGGCCATCATATTTTAAAAAAACTTTTGTCCCATTTCCAATTAATTTGCTAATTGAATTACTAAGAATTAGTGGTGTATTGCCTTCATTCAAGGAAATAATAGGAGTTTTTTTTGTAACTGGAAGATATTGTTTATAAGCTTCGATTAGACCTGGCCATCTTTTTTTTCTGTAATTAATATGCAGTTTATTTTTAATCTTATTTAATAACATCATGGCTGTTTAATTTGTTTTGATTTTTTCTAAAGGAGAATCTGTAAAAAACTCTAATAATTCTGAAATTGATTCTACTTTACTCAAAACTTTGCTCAAAGCATTGACATTTAAAATTACAGTTTTTGTTGGATATCCTTCAAAAAAACTTATTAGATTTATTTTCCCATTTCCAATGTTAATTCCTTGAACAACACTTGCTCTAAGAGCTAACATGCCTGTTCTTTCATCATTTGCTCTGGGTGGATGGATAATAGATGAAAGTCTAGTTAAAAAAATATTTCCTATTTCAGAATATGCTAATTTGCTTGCAATCGTAATAGGTATTTCAAAATCTTTATTCAATACTGATCTGATTTCTTTATCAGCATAGCCAGTTGTTTTTAAGATTTTTTTTAATTTTCTTGTTGAATTACCCTCTGAAGCAAAGGTCTTTAAAGAATTAACTTTAATTGTTCTAGAAAATATACTATATGTAATTTTAATTTCTTCAGCAGCATTAGCTTTGGGAAGATTAAAAGGTAATTGAGAATTTACCAAAATAAAAAATATTTTAAATATTAAAAATTTTTTAAATTTCATTTAGATATTTGCGCCAGCGGCAATCTTAACAAGTCTAACCATTCCTTTCTCAGTGACTTTTTTTGCAATTTGTATACCCATTTCTTTTGTATACGGCTCATTGACAAGCCTTGGAACCCTTTTAAGAAAAATATCAATTGAATAGCCAGGTACTTTTTGTAAAATCTCTAAAAAGTTTCTTAATGGCTCTACATATAGTATTAGGTCACTTAAGTTGTTATTTTCGCTAGTTATATTTAATTTAATTGAGCTTGGAAGGTAGTAATTCAAATTTTTTAATATTTTCAGATTTATTAAATCTATTTGATTAGTTAATCCTTCAATTATTTCATTTCTGAGGAATCCTCCTTTTGCAGAAAAAAGAAGATTTATTACTTCGTCTAAAAGTTTTTCTAAATCAAGATTTGTTTGCTTTGCAGCGTTAGAAAGAAGATCTTCTAATCGGTCCCACTTAAATTTTTTATTATCAAAAAGCATTTCTTTGAGGCTTTCTCTTAATTGTGGATCAGGGTCTTCCATCAATCTTCTTGCGAAATAGGGATAAGCTGCACCTAATATTTTGAAGTTAGGATCTACACTTAAAGCAATTCCTTCTAATGTAAGTAATGACCTAATTATAAGTGCATAATATGGAGGCAGCCTGAAAGGGAATTTATACATAACACCCGACATATCGTCTGTAACGCTTTTGAAATCCATTTTTGAAACTCCTTGTTCAACAGCATTAATGAAAACTTCTTGAAACGCTGGAACAATTGGTTTTAGATTAACTTCCTCTGATAAAAATCCTAATTTTACGAAATCTTGAGATAATTTATCGAAGTTTTTATTTACTAAATGTACAACTGCTTGAATTAATCCTGATCTAGATTCTCTAGAAACCTCGCTCATCATTCCAAAATCTAGATAACATAATCTGCCATCTTCCAAGGCTAATAAATTACCTGGATGTGGGTCTGCATGGAAAAAGCCATGTTCTAAAAGCTGTTCTAAACTGCACTGCACACCTATTTCAATCATTTTATCAGGATTGATTCCTAAGTTTTTTACGTCTTCTAAATTTGTTAATTTTTTACCCTCTATCCATTCCATTGATAAAACTCTTCTTGACGTTATTTCTTTGTAAATTTTTGGTACGGCAATCATTTTGTTGTGTTTATGCATATCTCTAAATTTTTCTGCATTTGTAGCTTCGTTTAAATAATCCATCTCTTCAAAAACTCTCTTGCCCAATTCATCAATCAAAGCAACTAAATCACTTCTTATTAATCCGATGTTGTTCTTTAGCCAATAAGCAATATTTCTCACTATGTAAAGATCTAAAGTTATTTGTTCTCTTAAACCTGGACGTTGTACTTTTACTGCAATGATCTCTTCATTTTTTAATTTAGCTTTATGTACTTGCCCTAAAGAAGCTGCGGAAATTGGCTTCTTATCAATTTCTAGAAAAATCTCATTTATTTTGGATCCTAAATCTTCTTCTATTAATTCCATAGCTTTATCGCCATCAAACCCCGGTAGTTGATCTTGTAATTCAGATAATTCTTCTAAAAGAATTCCTGGAATTATATCTGGTCTCGTTGATAAAGCTTGTCCTGCTTTGACAAATGCTGGTCCAAGTTCTACTAACAAATTTGTTAATTCTCTTGCTCTAAATCTTGCTTGGGTTTTATTTTTCAATCGTCCAGTTAATTTATCCCATCCAACAGAAAAGATGTAAGCAAAAATAGGTATGAGTGTTTGCCAAAGTCTTTTTAAAAGTCTTTGAGGATTTTTTTTGTAAATTTTAGAAATTGTATCTGGATCATAATTTAAGAGTCCAGATACCTCAATAAAATCAGTAAAATCTTCTTTCATAACTTTATATATTTAAAACCTTTATTTTTTTAAAAAAGAAGTTAATTTTTTTATATGGAAGATTTATCATGTTAATACAACTAAAAATAAAAAATATTGCCTTAATAGAAATTATAGAAATTAATTTCGAAAAAGGTTTGAATATCATAACTGGGGATTCAGGTTCAGGAAAATCACTAATTTTGGATTCCTTAAATGCTTTATTTGGTGGAACTAATATACCTCTAAAACATTTAATTCGTCCAGGAAAAGATTTTTGCGTTATCGAGGCAATATTTTCTTCTTCTTCCCAAATTAATAATTGGTTAATTAGTAATGGTTTTGAAATAACTTCTTCAGAAATAAAAATTAAAAGAAAATCTTATAAAAAAAATAATAAAACTTTATCTAAATATAGCCTTAACAACTTATCAATTAATAAACAATCATTAAAAAAACTTGGACGATTTTTAATAGATTTCGCAGGTCAATCTGATACTTTTATCTTTGATTCTTTAGATAAAAGAAGATTAATTATTGATGACTTATGTTCTCAAGAATTAAGAGACACTAGCGAAAGGATTAAAAATATATGGGGAGAAAGTAAAGTTTTAAAAGGATTAATGAATGAAAAAATAGAATCTTTTAGGAAACAAGAAGAATACAACTTGGCAGTTAAACAAATGTTGCATAGCTTAGAAGAAGCTGATTTAAATTCCAGTGAAGAAATTTTAGAATTAGAATTATTAGAAAATAAACTTGTAAATAATCTCGAAATTAATAATTCAATTCAATCATCATTGGAAAATTTAAATAATTTCAATCATGATGAACCATCAGTAACGGCTTTGGTAAATCAATCAATAAAAATATTAAATAAAACAGCAGATTTCGATTTAAAGATTCAACAATTTAGAGAGAAGTTACTTAATATCAATGCCGATGTTGAAGATTTAATTTTTGCTTTAAACTCATATTTACAAGACATAGAAAATTGTGAATCTAATCTTCCAGAAATACAAAAAAGATTATTTTTTTTAAAAAACTTGGAGAGAACTTTTTCATTGGATTTACCAAAATTAATTGAAAAGCGTGACCAATTAAAAAAGTATTTTCAACAAAATGATCCAGATAATGAGATTTGCAGGATTAAAGCTCAAATTGAAAATTTACAAAGTAATTTAAATTCTTTATTTCTAATTCAATCTACTGAAAGAAAGAAAATTGCTAAACAGTTACAAAATTCAGTAATGTTGATTTTAAGGAATTTAGGATTAGAAAATGCAAATTTTTTGATTCAATTTTCTGAATGTAAGCCTTCTGGCGATGGGATTGATAATATAAATTTTTTGTTTTCGGCTAATCCTGATCAGAAGCTTGCACCTTTATCAAATGTTATTTCTGGTGGAGAAATGTCAAGATTCTTATTAGCGATAAAATCTAGTATTTCTAAAAAACCAAATAGTTTCTTTTTAGATGAAATTGATAATGGTTTAAGTGGTAAATCTTTATTTTCTTTGGTTGAATTAATCAAAGAAATTTCTCAAGATCAACAGGTTTTATGTATTACACATCAGCCATTTTTAGCTGCTGGAGGATTAGCTCATTTTAAAGTGACTAAAAATGTAATTAATGGAATTACTTATACTTCAATATCCAAATTAACTACAAAAAAACAAAGAAAACAAGAATTAGTAGAACTCATTGGGGGAGGGTTTGGCGAAGCAAATGATTACGCTTCTAGACTTCTTAACAGAGCGGCAGCATAAAATAAAAAAAATTCCACTATAATAACCTTTTTAAATCATAAATAGATTTAAACATGGTCAAAAAAATCAATAATAGTTTTGAAGAAGATAATTCAATCATCATTAGAGGAGCTCGCCAGCATAATTTAAAAAATATTGATCTTTCTTTACCTAGGAATAAATTTATAGTTTTCACTGGTGTAAGCGGAAGTGGAAAAAGTTCTCTAGCTTTCGATACGATTTTTGCTGAAGGTCAAAGAAGATATGTTGAGAGTTTGTCAGCATACGCAAGACAATTTTTGGGACAAGTAGATAAACCAGATGTTGATAATATTGAAGGCTTATCTCCTGCTATTTCAATTGATCAAAAATCTACAAGTCATAATCCTCGTTCAACAGTTGGAACAGTAACAGAGATACAAGATTATTTAAGGTTATTGTTTGGTCGTGCTGGTGAGCCTCATTGTCATCACTGTGGTATTCCGATTGCTCCTCAAACAATTGATGAAATGGTTGATCAAATTCTTTTATTGCCTGAAGGTACAAGGTACCAGTTATTGGCTCCTGTAGTAAGGGGGAAGAAAGGAACGCACACAAAATTAATAAGTGGATTAGCTGCTGAGGGATTTGCTAGGGTAAGAATCAATGGCGAGGTAAGAGAACTCGTTGACAATATTGAATTAGATAAAAATCAAATTCATAACATCGAGGTCGTAGTTGATAGATTAATTGCGAGAGATGGAATACAAGAAAGATTAAACGATTCTTTACAAACCTCCCTCAAAAGAGGCGATGGTTTAGCAATAGTAGAGGTTGTTCCCAAAAAGGGTGAAAATCTACCACCTAACTTAGAGAGAGAGAAATTATACTCAGAAAATTATGCTTGTCCTGTTCATGGCTCTATTGTAGAGGAACTTTCCCCAAGATTATTTTCTTTTAATAGCCCATATGGGGCTTGTCCAGATTGTCATGGAATTGGTTATTTAAAAAAATTTACTGCTGATAGAGTTATACCAGATCCAACATTACCAGTTTATGCTGCAATAGCTCCTTGGAGTGAAAAAGATAATACTTACTATTTTTCTTTACTATATTCTGTGGGACAAGCCTATGGTTTTGAATTAAAAACTCCTTGGAAAGATTTAAGTGATTTGCAAAAAAAAGTTCTACTTTTAGGATCAGATAAGCCAATACTAATTCAAGCTGATAGTCGCTTTAAAACGTCTAGTGGTTTTGAAAGACCTTTTGAGGGAATTTTACCAATATTAGAAAGGCAATTAAATGAAGCTACTGGAGAATCAGTCAAACAAAAATTAGAAAAATATTTAGAATTAGTACCTTGTAAAACATGTTCGGGAAAAAGATTAAGACCTGAGTCTTTAGCAGTCAAACTTGGCCCTTATAACATAACTGATTTAACCTCTATTAGCGTTTCTGAAACCTTAACTCATATAGAACGAATTATGGGATTAGGTAAGCCTAATAAGGAAAATATATCCTTATCTGAAAAACAAAAGCAGATAGGTGAGTTGGTTTTAAAAGAGATTCGTTTACGTTTGAAGTTTTTAATTAATGTAGGTTTAGATTATTTGACGTTAGATAGACCAGCCATGACTTTGTCTGGTGGGGAGGCTCAGCGTATTAGATTGGCTACACAAATAGGTGCAGGCCTTACTGGCGTTTTATATGTATTAGATGAGCCTAGTATTGGTTTACATCAGAGAGACAATGACAGATTATTAGAAACATTAAAAAGCTTAAGAGACTTGGGAAATACGTTGGTTGTAGTTGAACATGATGAAGATACTATGAAATCTGCAGATTATTTAGTAGACATTGGCCCAGGGGCAGGTGTTTATGGTGGGGAAATTATTGCTAAAGGATCTTATCAAGATGTCTTAAATTCAGATAGGTCATTAACTGGAGCTTATCTCAGTGGGAGGAAGTCGATTCCTACTCCAAAAGAACGGAGATCATCTGTAAAAAAAAGTTTAATTTTAAATAATTGCTCTAAAAATAATTTAAAAAATATCTCTGTGGAATTTCCTTTAGGAAGATTAGTTTCTGTAACTGGTGTAAGTGGTAGTGGGAAAAGTACTTTGATAAATGAATTACTTCATCCTGCATTGTCTAATTCTCTAGGATTAAAAGTCCCTTTTCCTCAAGGTGTAAAAGAGTTAAAGGGTATAAAGGCAATTGATAAAGTTATCGTTATTGATCAATCTCCAATAGGGAGAACACCAAGATCAAATCCTGCTACCTATACCGGTGCTTTTGACCCTATAAGGCAGATATTTACTGCCACAGTAGAAGCAAAAGCAAGAGGTTATCAGGCTGGTCAATTTAGTTTTAACGTGAAAGGAGGAAGATGCGAAGCGTGTAAAGGCCAGGGAGTCAATGTTATTGAAATGAATTTTTTACCTGATGTGTATGTTCAATGTGAAGTGTGTAAAGGAGCTCGTTTTAACAGGGAAACTCTTCAAGTTAAATATAAAGGTTTCAATATATCTGATGTTTTAGAGATGACTGTTGAACAAGCCGCAGAAACTTTCTCTGCTATACCTCAAGCCGCTGATAGATTATCTACATTGGTAGATGTTGGTTTAGGATATGTCAAATTAGGCCAACCAGCTCCTACATTATCTGGAGGAGAGGCTCAAAGAGTTAAGTTAGCTACAGAATTGTCAAAAAGGGCTACTGGAAAAACTTTATATTTGATTGATGAACCAACTACTGGATTAAGTTTTTATGATGTTCATAAATTAATGGATGTAATACAACGTTTGGTAGATAAAGGTAATTCAGTAATTGTTATTGAACATAATTTAGATGTTATTAGATGTTCGGATTGGATCATCGATTTAGGGCCAGATGGAGGGGATAAAGGGGGAGAAATTATTGCAGAAGGTATTCCTGAGGATGTAGCTAAGAATCCTAATAGTCATACAGCAAAATATCTTAAAAAGGTTCTAAAATAAAAAATTCCTGTTGTATTTCTTTGTATTTTTAATTATCTCAGCAAAACAATAGTTTCATTTAGAAGGTTATAAAATTAGTCTGTAACTGATTTTTTAAGTACTTTTCTGTTTAAAAAATTTAAAATCATAATGCTTTCTTAATATTTCCCTAGGAAATTCAGCTTATTTGTATTAAAGGCCGTTGATCGGAGGATTTGCTGAATGAAGTTGAAATTTTTACACTTACATTTACATGGACTTATACGCTCTAAAAATCTTGAATTAGGCAGGGATGCAGATACAGGAGGGCAAACACAATACGTTTTAGAGCTAGTTAAAAGTTTGGCTAATACGTCAGAAGTTGATCAAGTAGATTTAGTTACTCGTTTAATAAACGATCCTAAAGTAGACGATGAATATTCTCAAGAAGAAGAATTTGTAGAACCTGGAGTTAGAATATTAAGATTCAAATTTGGGCCTAATAAATATTTAAGAAAGGAATTGCTTTGGCCTTATTTAGATTATTTAGCTGAAACACTTATCTCTTACTATAAAAAAAATGAAAAGCCTAATTTTATTCATGCACATTATGCAGATGCAGGATATGTAGGCGTTAAACTAAGTAAAATCTTAAATATTCCACTTATTTTTACTGGCCATTCTTTAGGAAGAGAGAAGAAAAGGAAATTGCTTGATACTGGTTTAAAAACTAATCAAATAGAAAAGCTTTATTTCATAAGTAAAAGAATTGAGGCAGAAGAAAAAGCGTTAAAGTCCGCAGATATTGTTGTTACAAGCACAAAACAAGAGTCAGTTTATCAATATTCTCAATATTCTTCTTTTTCATCTCAAAAAGCTAGAGTAATTCCTCCTGGTGTTGATCATAATAAGTTTCACCATGTTCACTCGACGACTGAGACAGCTGAAATTGAGAATATGATGAAACCTTTTCTAAAGGATTCTACTAAACCTCCATTATTAAATATTTCTAGAGCAGTACGAAGAAAAAATATTCCTTCTTTGATTGAAGCATATGGAAGATCTGAAAAATTAAAAAGAAAAACTAATTTAATTTTGATTTTGGGATGTCGAGATAGTACTTCAAAACTTGACCCTCAACAAAAAGATGTTTTCAATAATATTTTTGAAACAATTGATAAATATAATTTGTATGGAAAGGTAGCTTATCCAAAAAAACATCTTCCAAGTCAGATACCTGCTTTATATAGGTGGGCTGCTAGCAGGGGTGGTGTATTTGTAAATCCAGCTTTAACAGAGCCTTTTGGTTTAACCCTTCTTGAAGCTTCTTCATGTGGATTACCTATAGTATCAACAAATGATGGAGGACCAAAAGAAATTTGCTCAAAATGTGAAAATGGACTTCTAGTAGATGTCACTGATATTAATAAGTTGAAAGTTACTCTTGAAAAAGGAATTTCTAATAATAATCAATGGAAATTATGGAGCAGAAATGGAATTGAGGGGGTTAACAGGCACTTTAGTTGGAACACTCATGTACGCAATTATTTATCAATACTGACGGAAGGGTTTTTAAGTTCCTATAATTATTCTTCATCTGATATTAAACAGAGTTGTTTAAAAGGGAGTTCTTCACTTATAAAACCCCATTGATCAAATACTTTAGGATCAGAGTGAAGAATTAGTTGATTGTTATGAGTTTTCTTTAGTTTAAAGCCCTTCTTAGATAGTGTTTTCATTAACTTAGCACTTTCTTCGAATCTTGATGCCATTGCATCAAGACTTGAGCAGTCACTTGTTAATCCATTATCTTTCCATGTAAAAAAACTCATAACAAATTTTTCAAAGATTGATTTTTAAAACTATACCTAAAATTATGAGTAAAACGTTGATTTTCCAAAAATTTTCAACTATTTTTTGTTCCTTTACTCCTTTAAGTTCAAAATGGTGGTGCAGTGGAGCCATTAAAAATATACGTTTACCTCTGTGAAATAATTTTTTTGTAATTTTAAAAAACCCTACTTGAATTATTACTGAAAGTGCTTCAATAATAAATATTCCTGAGAAAATAGATAGGGTAAAAACGCTATTGGTTAATAACGCTATAGAACCCAAAATAGCACCAATACTTAGAGATCCTGTGTCACCCATAAAAATTTTTGCAGGATAACTATTGTACTTGAGAAATCCTAAACATATGCCGGACATTGCATAACATAAGATACTAAAAACAAAAAGCTCTTGCTGTTCTTTCATTAATATTTCTGTTCCTAATCCATAAAAGACTATCCCACTGCATCCAGCTGCTAACCCATCTAATCCATCAGTCAAATTTACTGAATTACTTATGCCAACTAGTACTAAAAAAGAAATTGGCAATATGAAAATATTCATATTTATTCCCCAGGAGTCAGATATTGTTATTAATGGATCTATTAAATTTTTTTCATAGGCTAACAATATAAAAGTTATTGAGATGATACTTTGTAGAATGAACTTCTCCATTGTTTTTAACCCTGTATTTTCTTTGTTTTTAATACTTAAATAATCATCCAAAAATCCTGTAATAAAGAAACCCAAAATAGTCAGGAATAAAAGAAAAAATTTTAGAGAACCTAAATCTATAGTTATTATCAAAAGAAAAATTAAAAAAGGGATTATCATGAAAATCCCACCCATTGTTGGAGTATCACTCTTTTTATAGTGATTAGCAGGGGCTTCAGTTTTAATATTTTGGAGTAAATTTAATTTTTTTATTATTTCTATACCATTCTTTGTTGTGAATAAAGAAATAAAAAAAAATAATGTAAAAACCCCTATAGGATTTAAATTTTTAAAAAAATAGGAAGTTACTATTAAAGCAAAAGTATTTAATATTAATAACGATTTAAAGTTAAACTTTTTAATCTTCCCAATCATCTTCTGAGGAGTCTTCTTCGGTTTTATAATCTTCCTTTTCTCCCATTAGTGCTGAAAGTTCTTCTTCTTCTATAGTACTAATCTCTTGTGAATCACCTTCTTTTTCTGCAACAAGTCTTCCCGTATTTTCCAGCCAAGATAGGAGATCAGGTTCATCTCTTAATGGCAAGACAGGAGCTGGATCATCTCTGTGGTAGCAAGTTAAAGCAGGATTGACTTCCGAAATATCGTCTAATCTAAGTTTTAGTTTATTTGAATCCATTAGAATTTAAGTTCTATATATAAGATAATACATAATGATGCACACTAAAAACTTTGTTCGATAAAGCAAATTTAAAATACTTTTTTATTTGGCTAATTTCATTGATGCTGTCTGGATTATTTAAACTTATTGGATACTTGAATTCTAATGTTTTAATAATTAATAACTTTCTTCTCATGTTACTAGTTTTTGGTCCAGCTCTTTTGGTTACAATAATATTAGTTTTTAATAAGCTTTCAAATTCTTAATTACGTCAAAAATTTAAATTTATGGAGCAAATTTAAATGCAACAGGTAAAAAAGGTTGTACTAGCGTATTCTGGCGGAGTAGATACGAGCGTTTGTATTCCATATTTAAAGAATGAATATGGAATTTCAGAAGTGGTTACTTTTGTAGCAGATCTTGGACAAGGTGAGGATTTAGAATTTATTAGGCAAAAAGCTTTAAATTCTGGTGCATCTAAATCAATCATTGGCAATTTAGTTAATAGTTTTATTGAGAGATACGCTTTTCCAGCCATTAGAGCAAACGCATTATATTTAGATAAATATCCCTTATCTACTGCTCTTGCTAGGCCTTTAATTGCTGAAAATCTAGTGAATATTGCTAGAGAGATTAATGCCGATGCAGTAGCTCATGGATGCACTGGTAAAGGTAATGATCAAGTTCGATTTGATTTAGCAATTAATGCTTTAGGCCCTGATTTGAAAATAATTACTCCTGCAAGGGAGTGGAATATGAGTAGGGAAGAGGCAATAGTGTATGGAGAAAAATTTGGTATTCCTGCACCAGTATCAAAAAAATCACCATATTCAATAGACGTTAACTTACTTGGAAGGAGTATTGAAGCTGGCATATTAGAAGACCCAATGCAAGAAGCGCCTGAAGATATATTTGCGATGACATCATCAATTGATAATTCACCTGATTCTCCTCAAGATATAGAAATTATTTTTAAAAATGGGTTTCCAGTTGGAATTAATGATGAATTTTTAACTCCAGTAGAGATTATTCAAAAAGCTAATGATCTTTCAGGTGCGCATGGTTTTGGAAGAATAGATATGATTGAAGATCGAGTAGTAGGAATTAAAAGTAGAGAGATTTACGAAACACCTGGCCTTTTACTTTTAATCAAGGCTCACAAAGAATTAGAGAGCATTACATTAAACCCAGATGTTATTGATTTTAAAGGAATAGTTGAAAAAAAATGGGGTCAATTAGTCTATCAAGGTTTTTGGTTTGGACCTCTTAAAGATAGTTTAGATGCATTTATATCATCGACTCAAACTTCAGTTAATGGAAGAGTAAAGATTAGACTCCATAAGGGGAACGCAATAGTAATTGGGAGAATTTCGGAAAACAATTCACTTTACAGGGAAGATTTGGCAACTTATAGCAAAGATGATGTATTTAATCATTCTTTAGCAGAGGGTTTTATTTATATGTGGGGTATGTCTAATAAAATATGGGCTGAGTTAAAATCGAGAACAAAAGATTAACATTTAAGATTGTGCATTTTCTTTGCTTTCAGTTTCATCTTTTCCCGAAGTTAAAGTATCTGCACTTGCTACTGGTTGATTTTCTTTAGATTCGACGTTGGCATTTGTATTATCTTTATTCTCTGATTGAGATCCACTCTTATTTGAAGGTCTTGGGGTTGGTAAAGGACCTTCTTGTTTAACGGTCATGTATCTAATAACATCTTCATTTAGTCTCATTGCTTTTTCAATTTTGAAAATATGTTGTCCATCACCTTGATGACTTAGTTGTACGTAAATACCTTCTCTATGTTTTGCTATTTGATAAGCTAATCTTCTCTTGCCTCTCATTTGACTATCAAGAATGGTACCGCCAAATTCTTCTAAAAGCTTATTGTATTTATCAATGTGATTAATTACTTCACCTTCCGCAATGTCTGGACGGAGGATGTACATGGTTTCGTAATAAGATTGTGGATCGTTCATAGTTTCAGACAAGGTCTTTGGCTCAAAATATTAATGTGATGAGCGTCTGTTCATTATTTACGATACATTATGACGTGCAGTTTCTTAAAAATTAGCATCTTTTTTAAAGATATTTTTTTAGTGCGTCATTCATAACATGAAAAGGTACTTCCAAACCATTTGTCCAAAATGATAATGATTTCATTCCTTGAGCAACAAGCATTTGCAAACCATCAATAGTAAAGCATCCTTTTTTGGTACTAAATTTCAGTAGAGGAGTTGGAGCTGGATTGTAGATTAAATCGTAAATAGTTGTTTTCGATTTAAGAGATCTCCA
>CACLFQ010000006.1 GCA_902606255.1 uncultured Prochlorococcus sp. | reverse complement strand
GGCAAGCACATCTCAAAAGCTGGGGAACGCACCACTTCAAGCAATAAAAAAAATAAATTTAATTTCAAAGGAAGAAATTTCTTGGTCAGCAGGTCCAAGTGGATTCGTAAGTGAACCAATAATGGTTCCATCAGAAAACTCTTCTAAAGAAGATGAAGGATTTTTATTTATACTTCTATGGAACGGAGAGAGAAGAGGAAGCGATTTAGTGATACTAGACGCAAAAGACTTAAAGGAATTAGCTGTTTATGAATTACCCATATCAATTCCCCATGGCCTTCATGGATCTTGGGTTAATTGAACCTAAGAAAAAATTTCAATTAAATCTGGAATAATTTTTTTTAATGCTTTCCCTCTATGACTACAATTGTCTTTAATATCGTTATTCATTTCTGCGAAAGTTAATCTGGTAGAACTTTCCTCAAAAATTGGGTCATATCCAAAACCACCTTTTCCTCTCGGGTCTAAAATAATATTGCCATAACATTTAGCTTCAGATTCTATAATCACTTCACCATTTGGAGAACAAACACAAATATTTGCAATAAAGAAAGCACTTCTATTTTGCACTCCATAAAGTTCTTTTAAAACTCTTTCAATTCTCTTCTGATCATTTTCTGCGTATCTTGATGAGTAAATGCCTGGTTTCCCACCTAATGCTTCAATACAAATTCCTGAATCATCTGATATTGAGAAATTTTTTGTTTTTCTCGAAACTTCGCTCGCTTTTTTAATTGCATTTTCTCTAAATGTCAGTCCATCCTCTTCAACTTCTAATGATTCTGGCTGAAGTAATAATTTACAGTTAACTCCAACCAGCAATTTTTTATATTCTTCAATTTTGCCTTCATTCTTACTAGCTAAATATAAATTTTTCATCCTTATTTTCCTTCTAAATTTATAAATTCTTGACCCCACCTTAATACCTCATCTAGATAAGATTCTTTTGGGGCTTCACAATACAACCTTAAAAGAGGTTCAGTTCCTGAAAACCTAAAAAGAAGCCAAAAATTTTTATTAATTCTCAACTTTATTCCATCAATCTTTGAGATACTTTTTAACTTGTGATTATTAATATTCTCAGGAATATTATGGATAATATATTCTTTTACATTATTTTTTTCTGACTGATTTGGAAATTTAATATCAATTCTTTTGTAGAAACTTGGCCCAAAATCTTTTTGTATTTCATCTAAGGTTTCGTATAAGTATTCAGACTTTTCAGCAATTCCATTTAACAATACCATCGCTGCATATAAAGCATCTCTTTCAGGCATAAAGTCACCAAAACCGACTCCTCCAGATTCCTCTCCTCCAATGAATATTTTCTCTTTAATCATTTTTTCAGCAATATATTTAAAGCCAACTGGAAGTTCAAAAACATCTCTATTTTGACTCTCTGATATATTTTTAATAATATCTGAACCACTAACAGTCTTTAAAACTGGATAAGAATTATTTTTAATTCCCCCCAAATAACTAATAAAGTATGGGAGTAAATCTTGCGTACTAGAATATCTTCCTTTTTCATCAATTGCCGCAATTCTGTCACCATCTCCATCAAATATAATTCCTAGAGTTTTCACTTCATTTTCTGAATTTTTTTTGAGTATTTGATTTAAATCATCTACATAATTTAAAAGGGGTTCAGGAGGTTTTCCTCCAAAAAAAGGATCAGCATCTTTTCTTATTTCTGAAACGACTTCTGAATCATTAGAAGCAAAAATCTCAGTCATACAATTTGCAGCTGAACCATGCATAGAATCTACAAAAATTTTCATTTTCATTTTTTTCAACTTATTGGAAATAAAGTCAATATCAAAAAGGGATTTAATTCTATCCAAATGAAACTTCTTAATATCTACCACTTGATTAACACCCTCTATTTTTTCAATTGAATTTCCAAGCATTAATCTTTTTTCAATTTCACTTGTAAAGGATTCGTCAACAGAACATCCATTAAAGCTCTTTATTTTAAGACCCAGCCAATTATATGGATTATGACTTGCTGTAATTACTAACGCTCCAAGACAACCGACTTCTTTGGCATAGAAACTACAAGATGGTGTAGTAACAAAGCTATTAGATAAAATAGGCTCGAAACCACATCCTCTTACAAAAGGAACTATTTGCTTGGCAAATTCACTTGCCATAAATCTACGATCATATCCTATTATAATTTTCTTTGAATGAACTTCTTTATAGTATTGATAATACAACTCCTGGCATGCAGCAACAACAACTCTAGAAAGATTGAATAGATTAAAATCAAATCCAATTATTCCTCTCCACCCATCAGTTCCAAATTTTATGTTACCTAATTTATCACCTGTCAAATTTAAAAGTTCCTTAATTTCTTTTAATTATCTATATTAATTTATATAAGTAAATTTTAAAACCGCCTTTAAACAATAAATTGAATTCTCAGCATTTAAAAAGTTTTATAAGATGCAAAAGAAAAGCATGGCTAGATTTTAAGGGTAAAAAATCTTATGAAGTTTGGTCTCCGCAAAAAGCTATAGATAAAATTAATCAGTTTCAAATTTTCTCTATATTTTGTAATGGTGAAATATATTCAGGACTAAAAGCATGCAAAAATGGTTATCAAGGGGTAATCGGATTAAAAATCAAAGGTAATTTTTTCCAAAATATTAACGCAGAGATACGTCCACAATTACTTGTAAAGACAAAAGGTATGAGTAAATGGGGACCATATAAATATTTACCTGCTGTTTATAAGTTAGGCCACAAAACCACTAAAGAACATTTATTCGACCTAGCTTTTAGTTCTATTCTATTAGGTACTTTTCAAGAATCTAAAATTGAAAAAGGATTAGTAATTTCAAGTTTTGGTAATAAAGTTAATGTTGAAGAAATTTATTTAAATAAAAAATTAAGAAAAAAAGTTTTGAATGTTTTATTAAGTTTGCATGAATGCTTAGAGGGATTTATGCCAGAAATAACTCAAGATAGAAAAAAATGTACTATTTGTTCATGGCAAAAATTTTGTGACAAAGAAGCAAAAGAAAATGGATATCTAACAGATATAGATGGAATAGGAGCTAAAACGGCATTATTACTTAAAACAAATGGAATATCTAATACCCAAACATTAGCTTCGTATAGCGAAAAAAAACTTGGAGAGAAATTATCTAAATTCAACGATCAAAAGTATGAAAAAGCCTCCATATTTGTAAAGCAAGCACAAGCTTATATTTCTGGTAAACCATATTACATTTTCAATAAAAATAATACTAACGATCTATTAGAAAAAAAATTTTCGGGATTTTTTATATTTGATATTGAGTCAAATCCTGACGATAAGCATGACTTTTTATATGGTTTTTTAAAAATAAATAATTTATTTACAAAAAAAGAAGATCTTGTTTATGAGCCAATCTTAAATCTCAAAAACAATAAAGTAGAATCTTACAGGCAAATTATCAAAATACTTTTTTCACAAAAGGAATGGCCAGTTTTACATTACGGAGAAACTGAAAAAATAGCAATAATTAATATTGCTAAAAAACTAAATTTTAGTTTTGAAGAAATTGATTCACTCACCTCAAGATTTATAGACTTACATACGTTAATAAGAAAGTCTTGGATATTACCACTAAAAAACTATGGCTTAAAAACCGTTTCTAATTGGCTTGGATTTGAATGGGTGCAGAAAAATGTAAGTGGCTCGAAAGCCCTTTATTGGTGGATTCAATATCAAATTACAGAAAACGAAATATTTTTACAAAAAATTATCCAATATAACAAAGATGATTGTTTGGCTACCTTTAAAATTGCAAAGTATTTAATCAAAAATCATTTAAAGAAAAATTGATCCTACAGATTTATTTATAATAATTTTTCCAAAAATTTCTGAAAAAAAATAGTTTCCTTCTTCTAAATATTTTCTTTTTATCATTGCTAAGCCTTTTATTTGAGAATCTGATTTAAAAAAACTAGTGATTTTGCCTACAGAAATATCCTTGGCAGAATTCATGTATAAATTTTTATCTTCAACTTCTAAGTTCAAATTAAATTCAAATGATTTCCAAATTCTTATTTCCTGTTTTAGAGAAGAAACATTTTTTATTTTTGACATTGTTTCTTGTCCTAAATAACAACCTTTATTAAAATCTACAAGATCTTTTAATCCAAGCTCAAGCGGATTATTTTTTCCGTTTATTTCCATTTCTAAAGAGGGTATTGCCTGATTAACCTTCCAAAGTTTTAAATCATTAGAATTCAGTAAATTTAGTTTATTTTTATATATTTCAAATTCTTTGTCTTCTATTTTGAAGAAAGTAGGCTGGTAAGCTCTCCATGAATTAGATTCATCAATTTCCTGAATTCTATTTATCAAGAAAGGTTCACTTAGAAGTACATCGTCCGCAGGAAAAATAATTTGATTAAAATAATCAATTATTTCATTGGTATTACCCGCCAAGATAATTACTTCTAAATTTCTTTCTAAAAAATTAATTTCAATTAATGACCTTAAAACTCCATTTGGAGTTAACCAACAAGTTTTAATAACTTTATTTTCTGAATTAAGAATATTACCAGTTGTTATTCCATTCAAAAATTTTTTGGCATGTTTTCCAGTAATAGAAAAACAATCAAATTTTTCAAGCCAAAACTTTTTTTTTTTATCTTGCATTTTGAGATAATTATAAAAAGTCTTTAATTGTAAAAAGACTCTTTAATTTAACATTTTCATCGTTAAGGGCTTCACATCCCCCTTCTTGCCTATCAACTATAGACAAAACTTCCTCAACAACATAATTATTTTCTCGTAACTTTTTTATAGCTTTTATTACTGAACCAGCAGTTGTAACCACATCCTCCAAGACAGTTACCAAAGTACCTTCTTCTAAGTTAGAGCCCTCTATACCAGCTTTGGTGCCGTATTTTTTAATTTCTTTGCGAATTATTAAACCATTTAGGTCTAAGCCTTGCAAAGCTGCTTTGACAATTAATCCACTTACTATAGGATCTGCGCCTAATGTCAATCCTGCTACAGCTTTTGACCTTGAGTCTTTTAACTCTAAAAATAAATCACTTATTAAGTTTAGGCCTTCGCCATTTAATGATACTGGTTTACAGTTGAAGTAATGACTGCTTTTTTTTCCTGAAGATAAAATGAAGTTTCCTCTCTTGTAAGATTTTTCAATTAACTTTTTTAACAATTTTGCTTTATTTAAATCATACTTTTCAGAAAAATTACTCATTAGTAAAAGTTAAATTTATATTTAAAGATTAGAAGAAAAAAAAGAAATCTCACAAAAACTTCCTAATGAGGTGTTTTTTGAAATATTATTTTTATATTGTATATTGAAATTCAATGTAATTAAAATTACATAAATTCCTTTGGGGGTGTAGCAATCTGGTGAATGCACCAAACTCATAATTTGGCTAAGGCGAGTTCGATCCTCGCCACCCCCATTATTCATTTGTCATTGAATGAAAATAACTCTACTTTTATTTCTTTTGTTTTTCCCAGCTTTTTTCGCAGCGAGTGAACTCTCTTTTTTATTAATAAGGCCAAGTAAAGTTTTAAGGTTAATAGAAGAAAAAAAGAAAGGAGCATTTTCAATTTTAAAAATTCAAAAACGCTTTAGATCTTCATTAATTGCCTCTCAATTTGGAGTAACAATTTCATTAATTGCAATTGGATGGCTCAGCAATAACCTGGCTAATGATTATTGGAAAAGCAATATTTTGTCAAATAGATTTTATGATCTTCTATTATTTTTATTTGTTGTTTTAGTTGTTACTCTCGTTTCTGGACTAATACCTAAAGCACTAGTAATTAACAATCCAGAATCTGCTGCATTAAGGCTTACAACAGTATTCGATGCCGTTAGAAAAGCTATGAATCCTATAGTTAAGACAATAGAATTCTTTGCTAGCGCCTGTTTAGGCTTGTTCAATTTAAATAACAAATGGGATTCTTTAAACTCGGGTTTATCCGCAGGAGAATTAGAAACTCTTATAGAAACAGATAATGTAACAGGTTTAAAACCAGATGAGAAAAATATTCTTGAAGGAGTTTTTGCTTTAAAAGATACACAAGTTAAAGAAGTAATGATTCCAAGATCTGAAATGGTAACTTTGCCAAAAAATATAACCTTTTCAGAACTTATGAAACAAGTTGATAAAACTCGCCATGCTCGCTTCTTTGTGATTGGTGAGTCTTTAGATGATGTATTAGGTGTATTAGATTTGCGTTATCTAGCTAAGCCAATTTCAAAAGGTGAAATGGAAGCCAATACATTACTAGAGCCGTTCCTTTTACCAGTGACAAAAATTATAGAAACATGTTCATTAGCAGAAATATTTCCAATAGTAAGAGACTATAATCCTTTCTTACTAGTAGTTGATGAACACGGTGGAACAGAGGGGCTCATAACTGCAGCTGATCTAAATGGCGAAATAGTTGGAGAGGAAATGCTCAACAATAGAATTTATTCAGACATGAGAATGTTAGATAATTTCTCTAAAAAATGGTCAATAGCTGGAAAATCAGAAATTATTGATATCAATAAGAAGTTAGGATGTTCCATTCCAGAAGGAGCAGATTATCATACTCTTGCTGGATTTCTGCTGGAAAAATTTCAAATGGTTCCAAAGATTGGGGACGTTTTAGATTTTAATAACATTAAATTTGAAGTTATTTCTATGTCAGGTCCAAAAATTGATCGTGTTAATATAATTCTTCCCAAAAGCTAAATGTGGATCCCATGGAGGATAATGATAATAAATAAATGGATTTAAAATTATGCAACCAACCTCATCACCCGTAAAGGTTGGAGTAATAGGTATAGGGAATATGGGTTGGCATCATGCTCGAGTACTAAGTTTACTCAAAGATGCAAATCTCATTGGAGTAGCAGATCCAAATGAAGAGAGAGGTAAATTAGCTATTGAACAATTTCAATGTGAATGGTTCAAAAATTATAAGGACTTAATTCCAAAAGTTGATGCTATTTGTATCGCTGTCCCGACACTACTTCATCATAAGGTAGGACTAGATTGTCTAAATGGAGGTACTAACGTTCTCATTGAAAAACCAATTGCAGCTAATGAGTTGGAGGCAAAATCCTTAATAAAGGCCGCTAATGCAAGTAAATGTCTATTACAAGTTGGGCATATTGAAAGATTTAATCCTGCTTTTAGAGAATTAAATAAAATTGTAAATAATGAAGAAATTGTTGTTTTAGAAGCAAGGAGGCACAGTCCCCATGCAGACAGAGCAAATGATGTATCTGTAGTAATGGATTTAATGATTCATGACATTGATCTTATTCTAGAGCTTGTAAACTCAAAAATACAAAAATTAGCAGCTGTTGGAGGAAGAAATAGCGAAGGATTAATAGATTATGTTAATGCTACTTTAGTTTTTAAAAATAATGTTATTGCAAGCTTAACTGCCAGCAAAATGAGTCATAAAAAAATTAGAAATTTAAGTGCTCACTGCCAAAATGGCCTAGTAGAAACTGATTTCTTAAATCACTCTTTACAAATCCATCGAAAGTCTCATGAATCATACACAGCAGAGCATGGAGAATTAGTTTATAGAAATGATGGATATGTCGAAGAAGTTAGCACAACCTCCATTGAACCTCTTTATGCAGAACTGGAGCATTTTCTTAAATGCGTTCAGGGTAAAGAAACACCTGAGGTAGATGGTGAGCAAGCCTCAAGAGCATTAAAAATTGCTGATTTTATAGAGAGTGCTGTAGATAATTCTGGAGATGCGATTTTACTTGAAAATCCTTTCTAGTACTAACAATCTAAACTAAAAGAATTTTATTTAAATCCAACTGCAGCTTGCCAAACAAATACCAATAAAAAGAAAAATAAAGGAATAAGTGGAAGAACATCAACAGTTGGAGCAAAGGCTTTGTAAGCCTCTGGCAATTCAGCAAATGTATTAAATAGAATGAGCACCTTTTTTAATAATTTAATTAATTATGATAAGACGTTACCACGTATGATGAGCAATAGAGGATGTTTCCCAAGGAGCGAAATCATTTGTAAAACAATTATCTCTAATTGCATTAGAAATCGCATTGGTAAATCTTATTAAATGAGCAATATTATGCAAACTTATGAGGGTTAGGCCTAATATTTCGTCATTTCTAATTAGATGATGCAAATATGCTCGAGAGTAGGATTTACAGGTCTCGCATTTACAAGTTTTGTCAATCGGAGAAAAGTCATTTTTAAATCTAGCATTTCGCAAATTCAATCTTTCATTATTAAAAAATGCAGTCCCATGTCTTCCGAGTCTTGTAGGCAAAACACAGTCAAATATATCGAATCCATTAGCAACAGCTAAAGAAATCTCTCTTAAAGAGCCAATTCCCATTAAATATCTTGGTTTATTTATTGGTAAGAATTTCGGAACGTAATTAATTACACTATGTATTTCTTCGACTGCCTCGCCAACACTCACACCTCCCACTGCTATTCCAGGCAGATCAAAAGAACTTGTATATTTTGCGCTATATTCTCTCAATCTCGGATACTTACCACCTTGAACTATGCCGAATAATGCTTGATTGGATTTCTGATGAGTCTCAACACATTTTTGCAACCATGAATGAGTTCTTTGTAAAGAGTCCTCAATATCATTTTCGTTAGCTGTATGCGGAGGACAATGATCAAAAGCCATCGCAACATCCGATCCAAGATCCATTTGAATCTGTATTACTTTTTCAGGTGATAAAAATACATGACTACCATCTCTTGGATTTTTAAATTCCACACCTTTGTCAGAAATATTATTTAATTTGGCCAAACTAAAAACTTGATATCCTCCTGAATCAGTAAGAATAGGCTTAGGCCAATTCATGAACTTATGTATTCCGCCAGATTCTTTAACTAGTTTTTCTCCAGGTTGTAAATGAAGATGAAAGGTATTTGAGAGGATCATTTCTGACCCTGTAGAGGTTAACTGCTTAGATGACATTCCTTTAACCGTTGCCAAAGTACCCACAGGCATAAATTTTGGTGTGTTTACCTGACCATTTGGTGTATGAAAAATACCAGTTCTTGCCCCTGTATTACTGCAATTCGATGTAATTTCAAATTCAAACACGATAATTTATAAAATTTTTTGACCCTATTTCATTAATTTACCCTATTATTTAATATTAAATCTATTTTTATCTCATCAAAAAATATTTAATTAAAAATTTTGCAGGATCTTGGATTTTCTATACGACATTCCCAAAGATACCTTTAATCAATCCCGAATTTAAAAATATTGCACAATTTGCGCCGCCTTTAGGATTTTTTATTGGAACAATACAGAGTTATATTTTTCTTTTTTTAAGAACAAACTCTTGGTCAATTTATGCATCTACATTAATTTGTTTGGCTTCAGGATATTTAATTACTGGTGGTCTACACATTGATGGTTTAATGGATACTTTCGATGGTATTTTTGCGGGTAAAAAGAAACGTTTAAAAGCCATGAAAGACAGTAAAGTTGGGTCCTTTGGTGTTCAAGCTTTAGTTTTTATAACATTAATTCAAATTGCTTGCATACTGAAAATTCAAAACCTAATAATTTTTATTTTACCTATATGCTTATTTTGGGGAAGATTTTCAAATTTATTTTTTATAGAAAAGTTTAAATATATCAGTTATAAGAAAAAATCTATTAGTCACAAAAAGTTTTGGAAGGGATTTAAAAAAGAATCTTTGATCTCCATTATTTTTCTTTTAATTTTCATTGCATACCAATTAGTTTCAATTACATCCCAAGCAATATTAATTAAATTTTTAATTCTTATCTTGATTGGTATTTTTCTAAGCTATTCTATCCCAAACATACTGGGTAATAAAATTGGAGGCTTCAATGGAGATGCATGCGGTGCAAGTGTTCTACTAGTTGAAACTGCGATGTTGTTTATGCATGCAATTCTTTTATAGGTAGTTCTAAATAGAAAATATTTTTCTTCTTAAGATTTTTTAATTTCTCAGTATTATCAATCGAGTTATTTTCCAGCAATCTCAAATCTCCTCCAATTTGTTTTGCCAATTTCCTCGCCAAAAAAAGTCCCACTCCAGTACCGTCCTTCTTCTTAGCGGCTGATCCTCTAAAACCTTTTTCAAAAATTTTCTCGTTTTCATTTTTGGTTATTTTTTTACCATCATCAAATATACAAAGTCCATTACTCGTAATTGCGAGTCCAATTTCAGCATCTTTTTGGGCATATTTAAACGCATTTTCTAATAAATTTGCCACAATTTCTGCAATTACAGCATATTTTGCCTTTAATGGCGATATAGTCCAATCTGGCCAAAGAGAAGGTTCAGTCCAATCTCTATTCTCTAAGTCCGCATTAGCTTTTCCCCTTTCTAATATTGGTCTCAATAAACTCTGAACAGTTATTACCTTTTTATTATCTAAATTTGGTGGTAATAATAATCTTTCCTCTCCAATTTCTAGAGGCAGTTGAATAGGTGAATTTAATTGCGCAAAAGAATCCATATATTGATTAATTTGTTTTTGCTCTATTATCATACGTTCGACTATATCAATAGATTCATCATCTGAACCAAGTCTTTTTATTAGTAATTTTGCATATGTCCTAATAGCAGCCAATGGATTCCTTAATTGATGGATAATGACATTCACCTGATTCTTTAAATAATTGATTTCTTTATTTTTATTTTGACGTTCTAATTCGATAGAGACGCATTTAGCTAAAGATATTGAAAGAGCTTTTAATCTAGAATCAAGAGATACTGGCCAATTCCCCCCTTTCAAATCAGTTTCTACCCTAAGGACACCAAGTAGAATATCGTTTTCTTGAAGCGGGTACCATCTTCTATTAGGCGATGAAACTTTTAGTGAGGGATCATCTTCTATTGATGTCAGTAGCCTATCAATTTGAGGCCATTGACCAATCATTTCAAAAGATGCTTTAGTTCCTTGCTTAGCTGAAGCAAGATACATAACTAAATTAGTCACGCCCATTGAGCAACCAAAACTCTCTAGCTGTTTTATGATTAGTTCTTCAAATTTTTTTGAAAGATTCATAATTAATGAAATTTTGAGAAATTTTTAAAAAAAAACTTGAAAAAAGGCTTGTAAAATATGAAAAAAGTATTAAGATATATAAAGAGGTCTGACTTTAGCCAGCCTTAAATATGAATATTTAATCATATTTTAAGCTACATCAGGGGTTGGATGGGTCCTCTATGTAATTTGAAGTGAATTTAAAATCACATATATAAGATTAGTAAAAATAAATAAGACTAATCTCATTAATAATTTCAGGAGTACCAATCAATGTCAAAAAAAAGAAAAAGAATCAGCAGAAGAAGATTGGCTGGCCAAAGAGTAATGGCACATGTACCTATTTATCATATCGAAACTGGCAAACATAAACCAGTTACAGCTGCAAGAAGATTCATAGCTGAAAATGGTCTCTCTGCTCCTTCAGTCTACAATGTCAGAAGAAATGAACATACTACAGATAGGTTTTTTTGGGGTGAAAAAGGGTTATTTAGCGCCCAATATGCTGAAGAGAATCATTTTCTATTTCCATCACTAAAAGTTGTAGTTGAAGGAATTGGTGAAGAAAAAATATTTGAAGGTCTAGAACTTACTGCAGATGATTGGGAAGAGATTGAAGAATACGAATATGCTTTTGTTTAAAAAATATTACTTATATTTGAACTTATAAAATTAATTAAATTTGAATCAATTTGATGAAATCCATCGAATTCTAATAATTCACAAAATTTAGAAGACTTATTCTTTACCTTTTTATAAATAGTTCTAGAAGCATCTATAGGCACAACGTCATCGAATAAACCATGACTAATAATAAATGGCGAGCAGTTTTCTCCCGGGGTCCAGTTGGGGTGAGGATAACCACTACAAGCTATAATTAATCCAAAATTTAATTTAAATCCTGCATCAATTGCCATTGCCGCTCCCTGAGAGAAGCCCAACAAAATTGTTTTTCTTAGTGGAATTTGATTAGTATCAAATTTTTTTAATGTAACTAAAAGTTTATTTACTTCAACCTCAGCTCCGTTCCAATCATGTGGGTATAATCCATACCACTCTCTTCCTTGACCACTTGGATGTAATCCAGGCGCCCTCAAAGAAATTACTTCAAAATCAAGATTTATTTTTTCAGTCATCTCCTTTCCAAATGTTAAAAGGTCATCTGAATCAGCTCCCCAACCATGCATCAAAATAATTCTATGAGTTGCAGTTTGAGAGCTAATCGAGACAAATTCATGATTGATAGCATATTTCATGTTTATATTCTTAAGTAAGTAAACTTTCCCATAATGTCACCATTAGCTTTAGTAAGTGTCTCTGAAAAAAAAAATATAATCCCATTTTGTAAGGAATTGGTAGAGCAATTTCATTATAAAATTCTATCAAGTGGAGGAACTGCTAAACATCTTATAGAGGCAAAAATTCCAGTTATTAAAGTTGCAGATTTTACTAATTCTCCAGAAATTTTAGGAGGAAGAGTTAAAACTTTACATCCAAAAATACACGGAGGAATATTAGCTAAAAGAACTGACGAGGAACATAAAAAAGATATAGAAGCAAACAATCTTGAGTTAATTGACTTAGTAGTTGTCAATTTATATCCTTTTAAAAAAACTGTAGATCAGGGAGCTAAATGGGAAGATGCCATTGAAAATATCGACATCGGAGGGCCATCAATGATTCGTTCTGCAGCTAAAAATCATAAAGAAGTTTCCGTTTTAGTGGATCCTAGTCAGTATCAACATTTTCTTGAAGAAAGTAAAAAAGGTAAATTAAAGGACTCATATAAAGCAAAATTAGCCCTTGAAGCTTTTCAACATACTGCAGACTATGACACTGCAATATCTAATTGGATAAGAAAAGAAAGAGGTTTACAATCTTCGAAATATATTGAATCTTATCCACTAATCAAAACCTTAAGATATGGGGAGAATCCTCATCAAAAAGCCTTCTGGTATGGTTTAAGTAACATTGGATGGAATTCAGCAAAACAATTACAAGGTAAAGATTTAAGTTATAACAATCTATTGGATCTTGAGTCGGCACTTTCAACAGTTTTAGAATTTGGCTACACAGAAAAAGATAAACTTACAACCGATACGTTTGCTTCTGTTATCCTAAAACACAATAATCCTTGTGGTGCCTCTTTAAGTAATTCAGCTTCTCAAGCATTTTTGAATGCTTTAGAATGCGACTCAGTTAGTGCATTTGGAGGAATAGTTGCTTTTAATTCAAATGTTGATATTGAGACCGCAATTCACCTAAAAGATATTTTCTTAGAGTGCGTCGTCGCTCCATCTTTTGATGAGGAAGCTTTAGAAATTTTAAAAGTTAAAAAGAATTTAAGAATATTAAAGTTTTCAAAAGAGCAACTTCCAAAAAAGAATCAAACTTCTACTAAATCAATAATGGGCGGATTACTAGTTCAAGATACTGATAATAGTGAAGAAAAAACTGAAAGTTGGATTTCAGTAACTAATAAAAATCCAAGTAATCAAATAAACTTAGATCTAAATTTTGCATGGAAAATTTGTAAACATGTGAAATCAAATGCAATTGTTATTGCAAAAAACCAAAAAACGATTGGAATTGGAGCTGGACAAATGAATAGAGTTGGAGCAGCAAAAATTGCATTAAAAGCAGCTGGAAAATTATGTTCTGATGCTGTCTTGGCCAGCGATGGGTTTTTCCCATTTGCAGATACTGTAGAACTGGCAAATGAATACGGTATAAAAGCTATTATCCAGCCTGGAGGAAGTCTAAGAGACCAAGAAAGTATTGATATGTGTAATTCGAAAGGAATCTCGATGGTATTTACCCAAAAAAGGCATTTTTTGCATTAAATTATGTTGTCTTTGGATAATATGTAATCTTGTTAGTTTTTCTGAATAAAGAGAGCCTGCCTGGACCTGCGCATAGAAAGTAGAGAGAAATAGCCCCATATATAAAAGACAATTCGAAAGCATAATTATGACCTTCAACCACTGCCAAAGGAAAACCTTCTAGTCCAGTATCTAGGAGATGAAAATAAACAGCAAATGCCATTGTGGAGAATAAACCAAGAGAAGAAAGCCTTGCAAAAATCCCTATAGCCAATCCTAATGGGCAGACTAATTGAGTAATTGCAGCTCCAAAAGTCCAAATAACAGGATCACCTGGTAAAAATGGGAAGTATTTACCAACTACAAATTCAGCAAAACCCTGTGGATCCTGAAGTTTCTCTAGGCCATGATGAATCATCAAAGCGCAAAAACCTATTCTTAAAATAAAAATTGAAAGTTCTCCAAGGATATTTACTTCAGAACCTGAAGTTGAGTTAGCAACTACAACTTCAACTTTCTGGGGAGCTTTAGATCTATCCATACTTGCAGTTTGAACCTGATTAGTTTGCGCTTTGTCTTCCATACATCATTAATTTTTTATTATTCTAGTTAATAAAGTAGTTCTTTTGGAATTTTCTGACTAATAAATTAAAAAAATTAAGCAAAGTTATTAATGCAACTATAAATTAGGAAGCAATATCAATTAACTTTTCAATAACATCTGCAACAACCTTATCAGGAGTAGATGCACCTGAAGTAATTCCAACATTAATTTTTCCACTAGGTAAAAAATTATTTTTAAGTTCTAAATCTGATCCTAGTGGTTTATGTAATATTGAGTTTTCTTCAGCTGATATCCTTTCTGGCGTATCTATGTGAAAAGAAGAAATATTTTTAGTAATAGCTATTTCTTGTAAGTGAGTAGTATTGGAAGAATTGAAGCCTCCTATAACAACAAGAATATCAAGATCTTCATCAACCAAAGAGAACATTGCATCCTGTCTTTCTTCAGTTGCATCACAAATAGTATTAAAAGCTAGAAAGTGACTGTTTAAATTTTCTGGTCCAAATTTTTTTAACATCGTTCTTTCAAAAACTTTTCCAATTTCTTCAGTTTCACTCTTAAGCATAGTTGTCTGATTAGCAACTCCGACTCTATCTAAATCTTTATCAGGATCAAATCCATTAGAACAAGCTTTAGCAAATTTATTCATAAATTCATTTCTATTACCTCTACCCATAATGTATTCAGTTACATAATTTGCTTCTTCTAAATCAAGTACTACTAAATATTTATCTGCAAATGAACTAGTAGCGAGAGTTTCTTCATGCTTAAATTTTCCATGAATAATAGATGTAAAAACATGTTTTTTATGTTTCTCGACCGTATGCCAAACCTTAGAAACCCATGGACAAGTTGTATCAATGATATGACAACCTTTCTCATGAAGGAGTTTCATTTCTTGAACAGTGGCTCCGAAAGCGGGCAGAATAACCACATCCCCATTAGAAACTGCCGAAAAATCTTTAATTCCATTTTTAGCTGAAATGAATTTTACATTCATTTTTCTTAGATGATCATTAACCGAGGGATTATGAATTATTTCGTTTGTTATCCAAATATTCTCATTAGGGTAATGTCTTCTAGTTTCATAAGCCATTGCTACAGCTCTTTCGACTCCCCAACAGAATCCAAAGGCTTGAGCCAACTTAATATTTAGTCTGCCTTTAGTATAAGTAAAACCATTATCCCTAATAGAACTTATCAAATCACTTTGGTAAGCTTCTTCTAATGCTTGAGCTCTTTTTGTTGGAGAATCGAAACCCCTTCTATTGTATCTGTCAGAATGATGAAGAGATCTTCTAAAAGCTTGAGTATCCATCTTTAGATATTACTACATTTTTAATAATTTTTCGTAAAAAAAAAGAAACCTGACAATAGTCAGGTTTCTATAATCAATTGTAATTTAGATTACTTAGCAGATGCAAAGTCTGGATATGCTTCCATTCCATGCTCTCCTATATCTAAACCTTGAGTCTCTTCCTCTTCAGATACTCGAATTCCCCCGAATAATCCTCCAATTACAGACCAAGTAATCCAGCAAGTTACAAGTGTCCAGATAGCATAAGCTGCGGCACCAAGAGCTTGAACTAGAAGAAGGGTAATACCTCCGCCGTTGAACAATCCCATACCTGCTCCATCTCCTTGTACAGCTGTACCCCAAAGACCGATAACTACAGTACCCCATACACCACAAACTCCGTGAACAGAGAATGCACCTACAGGATCATCAATCTCAGCGGCATCAAGTGCTGCAACAGAAAATACAACGATAATTCCACCTACTAGTCCTGCAAACCAGGCTCCAGCAAGAGTCATATCACCACAACCAGCAGTGATACTAACCAAACCAGCAAGGATTCCGTTAATAATCATTGTAAGATCAGGCTTTCCAGAAGTTAATGTTGAAACAATAGTTGCTCCGATAGCACCAGCTGCAGCTGCCAAAGTAGTTGTTACAGCAACATATGGAACCCATTGATCCATAGCAAGTTGAGAACCGGGGTTAAATCCATACCAACCTATCCATAGAACTAATGCACCTAAAGTAGCTATAGCCATGTTATGTCCTGGCATAGCCTGTGGTTTTCCATCAGAGTATTTACCAATTCTTGGCCCAAGAAGCATAGCTCCTACAAGACCCGCCCATGCTCCAACTGAGTGAACAATTGAAGAACCAGCAAAATCAACAAAACCTAATGCATCTAGCCAACCGCCATTCCATTTCCAACTACCAGCAATTGGATAAATAAAAGCTGTTAATACAATCGCAAAAACAACAAATTCTCCAAATTTAACTCTTTCAGCTACAAGACCGGAAACGATAGTAGCAGCAGTTCCTGCAAAAGCAGACTGGAACAAGAAATCAACTGTTGGGACTAATCCAGCATCAGCAACTGTTTCGGCAGTAACTGTTGGATCAAAAAATAGGCCCATAAAATATAGCCATCCACCAGCAATACTGTCTCCGTACATTAGCGAATAGCCTATTACCCAATAAGAGGTAACAGCTAGAGCAAATACGAATAGGTTTTTAGCAAGAATGTTGACGGCGTTCTTAGAACGACACATACCTGCTTCTACCATAGCGAAGCCGGCGTTCATGAATATCACTAAAATAGTAGCGACAAATAGCCATAAATTATTGGCAAGAAAAGCTGCATTCAACTCAGGTAGATCGCCTGCATGAGCAGAAAGATTAAAAATACCTAAACCAAACAAAGCTAAAGGAACAGTTGCAAGCCACAACATTGAGCGGTTTGAACTAAATCCTCGAATACTCCTCAAAAGGAGCATAGGCCCGTTTACAAGACTTGCATCTTGTAATTTGGACCTAGAGCGCCTTTGAGGCGTTTGCAAAGCAGTGGTCATAAAAAAAAATTAGATCTGCAAAAAAACAGTTTGTGCTGTTTCCTTTCAAATTTAAATTTATTCAAAAAACTTATCCCTGTCTAGTAGTTGTTTATACCAATTTTATAGTTGCGCCTTAAAAATTATTTGTTAAATTTAAAAATTATTTTTTTAGAATTTCAAATTATCAAGCTTTTTATTTATTTCAAAGGTTTAATTCCATTCCATGTTACGTGATCTTTATGAAATATAAACGAACAGGGGATAGTAATCATACCTTCACTTGAAGATTCTCTAAAAAGCCTGCCGTATAAGGGATCTGCTTCATCTCCAGGAGCAAAAAAATCAGCGTCTTTTCTGGTAATACAAGGAACTAAAACACTTTTACTTTCAGGAATTAATTCTTTTAATTCTATAAGATGTTTTTGTCCTCTTTTCGTTACTGTATCTGGGAATAGAGCAATATTTTTTGTAATCCAGGTAGTATTTTTTACCTCTATGTAAATGTTACGTTTATCAGGATTTGAAGATTTAGGGGTTAAAAAAAGGTCAATTCTACTTTTTTTGTCTTTTCCGTAAGCAACTTCAGATTTAATTGTCTCTATTTCTCCAATTATTTCTTTTAGCAAGTTTTTCTCAATTACCTTTTTGATCAACTTATTTGCAAATAGTGTATTTATTCCAACCCAGACTTCCTTTTTATTTGTATCTAAAACACATACTTGTTCCCAAGTGAAAGGCAATTTTCTTGAAGGGGAAGGGGATATACTCATTCTTACTTTTGCTCCTTCGGATAAAAGTCCCTTCATAGGACCTGTATTTGCACAATGGGCAGTAACTATCTCTCCAGTTTCTAATTTGATGTCTGCAAGAAACCTTTTGTACCTTTTAATTAAAATCCCTTCGATTAATGGATCAAATTCAATTATCTTCTCTTTCATGAAATTGTAATTAGCTAAAAAACAAATATAATTGAATCTTATTGAAGAATGTTTGAAAAAACCCAGTAAATGAATTCATATTTCAAAAATAATGTTTTTTCAATTTCTTTTGGAACTGGTCTTAGTAAATTAGTTGGTTTTACGAGAGAAGCATTTATTGCTGCCGCTTTTGGAATAGGAATAACATATGACGCATTTAATTATGCCTATATTATTCCAGGCTTCTTTTTAATAATTATTGGGGGTATTAATGGTTCATTTCACAATGCTGTTGTTGCAGTTTTAACTCCCATTAAAGCTAGAGATAGTGCCGTTGTGCTAACGCAAGTAAGCATAAAACTAACTCTAATATTAATTTTATTGGGATTGTTTATATATTTTAACGCAAGTTTTTTAATTAATTTAATAGGTCCAAATTTAAGTAATGAAGCAAAATCTATCGCAATCTTTCAATTAAGAATACTTACTCCTTGTATCCCTTTATCTGGTTTTATAGGTTTGAGTTTTGGGGCCCTTAATTCTAGAAATAAATTTTTAATCTCAAGTATTAGTCCAGCTATCATAAGCGTTACAATTATTTTTTTTATTTTATTAAGTTGGATTTCAAATAAAAATAATACAACTTTTCTTCCATCTTCCGCTTTACTTGCTTCTGCAACATTATTAGGAACATTTATACAATTTTTCATTCAAATCTGGGCAATAAATAAAATTGGCTTATTAAGATTTAATTCCAATTTTGATTCCTTTATCAAAGAAGAAAAAAGAATTCTTAATCTAATTCTGCCTGCATGTATTTCTTCTGGCCTTGGTCAAATAAATGTATATGTAGATATGTTTTTCGCTTCAAGCTTTCAAGGAGCAGCATCAGGATTAGCATATGGAAACTTTCTGATACAAGCACCACTCGGCATCTTATCAAACTCTTTAATCTTGCCACTACTAACAAAATTTTCAAAGTTAAAAGCAGATAAAAATTATGTAAAGTTTGGAAAAGTTTTGACTATAGGAATAGAGTATTGTTTTTTAACAACTATTTTCTTAACTGCCCTTTTTATAACTTTCAATAATCAAATAGTACAATTAGCCTTTCAAAGAGGAGCTTTTGATTTCAAAGCAGTTAACGAAGTAAGAAAGATTTTAATTGCATATTCAGTTGGTATACCTTTTTATCTTTACAGAGACCTATTAGTAAGAACTTATTATTCAATTGAAAAACCCAAATTACCTTTCAAATTATCTCTCTTAGGAATTTTGCTGAATATCTTTTTTGATTGGACTTTAATAAGATTTTTGGCACCTTATAACTTGGAAATTGAAGGAATAATTTTATCTTCAGCAGCTGTTAACTTTATCATTTGCTGTATTCTTTCTATTAATTTAAAAAATAACAACCTCCGTTTATCTTTTTCTTTTTTATTCGTAAAGATTCTCTTGATTTCTTTATCAGCTGTAATTACAGCCTATACTTGTTTTTCAATTTTCCAAAATGTGCCTCAACTCAATACGTTTATTGAAAAACTTTTTGTTTTAATACTTGAGTCATTAACTTTTTTTATTATTTATTTTTTAATTACTAAATTCTTAAAAGTAAATAAATTTAAAATCTACCAAAAAAAGATTTAGTTATAAAAAAAACTTTCTAAAATCTCCTCTAATTCAAGAATTTGTGAGTTAGTGATTAAATTAATAAGTGGAATACTGTTAACACCATCCCCTACTTTGACATTTATTGCTTTCAAACTTATTTTTGCAGCCTCCAATGGGCCTTGATCCTTATTGCTTATACATTCAATAGCAAGTTGTCTAGCTAGGCCAGCATCTCCAAGATATAAATTCCACTTTTCTATTTTTATAAAAACCTTTTCTGAAATAATATTTTCTAGGTCACTTATTTGTATCTGGGAGTCCATAAATGAAAAATTGATTTAAGTTGATTGTTTTGAAGTATCTTTAGGTTTTTTTATAATTACAAAAAGCAAATGAGAGGCCAAAAGAACTGACCAGAAAATTGCAAAATTATTAAAAAAAGAGATTTCATATTTAATTTCTTTTAAAAGCCAAGTACCACTTACAATCGCAGTAAATATCATGCAGTGAATAACAAAGTTTACTATTCTGGAAAAATGTTTGTAGATAGGATCTTTTAGATCACCATTTCCGTACCACTTTATAGGCATACCAATAATTAGATTGTAAATAATAGATATTTTACCCGAAATCTAGTTGACTAAGAGGCCCTGAAACAGAGATATTACATAATTATGCGCCTGTAGCTCAGTGGATTAGAGCACCTGACTACGGATCAGGGTGTCGGGAGTTCGAATCTCTCCAGGCGCGTTTTAAATTATGAAACATTCTTTTTATATTTTTCTAAAAAATATCGTTTATATTATGAGTGTTACTTAATCAAATTCAATGAATATTCTTCAAAATCTTAAAGAAAGTGATCCAGTAATATCCAATTTTATCAACTCTGAAAAAAATAGACAGGAAACTCATCTTGAGTTAATAGCAAGTGAAAATTTCGCATCAATTGCCGTCATGCAGGCTCAAGGATCCGTCCTTACAAATAAATATGCTGAGGGATTACCGCAAAAAAGATACTATGGGGGATGTGAATTTGTTGATGAAATCGAAGAATTAGCTATTCAGAGAGCAAAAAAATTATTTAATGCAAATTGGGCTAATGTTCAACCTCATAGTGGAGCTCAGGCTAATTCTGCTGTTTTCCTAAGTCTACTTAAACCTGGCGACACAATTATGGGGATGGATTTATCTCATGGTGGACACCTAACTCATGGATCTCCAGTCAATATGAGTGGCAAGTGGTTCAATGCAGTACACTATGGTGTAAATAAAGAAACTAGTGAATTAAATTTTGATGAAATAAGAGAGATAGCACTAGAAAGAAAACCAAAATTAATCATATGTGGATATTCTGCTTATCCAAGAACAATCGATTTTGAATCATTTAGAAATATTGCAAATGAAGTTGGTGCATTCTTAATGGCCGATATTGCACACATCGCCGGGCTCGTGGCAAGTAAACTTCATCCAAATCCAATTCCTTATTGTGATGTAGTAACCACAACTACTCATAAAACATTAAGAGGGCCTAGAGGGGGACTTATCTTGTGTAAAGATGCAGAATTTGGAAAGAAATTTGATAAATCTGTTTTCCCAGGAACACAGGGTGGTCCCTTAGAGCATATTATTGCCGCTAAAGCAGTTGCATTTGGAGAAGCCTTACAGCCAGATTTCGTTAATTATTCCCAACAAGTCATAAAAAATGCCAAAGTTCTAGCTTCAACTTTAATAAATAGAGGTATTGATATCGTTAGTGGGGGCACTGATAATCATATTGTTTTACTCGATCTAAGAAGCATTAATATGACTGGTAAAATTGCTGACTTGCTCGTAAGTGAAGTGAATATAACGGCAAATAAAAATACTGTTCCATTTGATCCTGAATCACCTTTTGTTACCAGCGGGCTAAGGTTAGGTACTGCTGCTTTAACTACTAGAGGCTTTAATGAGAATGCTTTTGCTGAAGTTGGCGAAATTATTGCTGATAGATTACTTAATCCAGACGATTCACTGATTGAAAATCAATGTAGGGAAAGAGTATTAACCTTATGTAATCGTTTTCCTCTCTATGAAGGCAAACTTGAAACATCAATTAAATGAGTCCTATTTCCAAGGGAGTTGAAATTCTTTCTATTGGAACAGAGCTACTTTTAGGGAATATCGTAAATACAAATGCTCAATGGATTTCAGAACAGTTGTCTCAATTAGGCCTAAATCACTTTAGGCAATCAACTGTGGGTGATAATTGTGATCGAATTGTAAAAGTAATTCAAGAAATATCAAAAAGAAGTAATCTTCTAATTACAACAGGTGGATTGGGACCTACTCCAGATGATTTGACTACTGAAGCAATAGCCAAATCATTTAATGTATCTCTTTTTGAAAGACCGCACTTATGGGATGAAATTAAACAAAAACTCTCAACCTCAAAGCTTCAGGACGATTCCTCTAGCTTAAGAAAACAATGTTTATTTCCAAAAAATGCGCAAATAATTAATAACCCTAGAGGCACTGCCCCAGGAATGATTTGGGAACCAGTAAAAGGATTTACTATTCTTACTTTCCCAGGAGTACCAAGTGAAATGAAAACTATGTGGGAAGAGACGGCGTATGATTTCATTAAAACCAAATTTTCAGATAGTTATTCCTTTTTTTCAAATACTCTTAAATTTGCAGGCATTGGAGAATCTAGCATTGCAGAAAAAATTAACGATCTATTAAATCTTAAAAACCCGACTGTTGCTCCATATGCAAACTTAGGAGAGGTTAAACTCAGAATCACAGCGCGAGCAAAGAATGACCTAGAAGCAAAAAATATAATAAAACCTGTAAAAGAAAAATTAAAAAAAGATTTTTCAAAATTTATTTTTGGAGATGATAATGATACTCTTCCTAGCGTTCTAATAAAAGAATTAACAAAGAGGAATCAAACTATCGTTTTTGCTGAATCCTGCACCGGAGGCCTTCTATCTTCATCACTAACATCAGTATCAGGCTCATCTCAAGTTTTTCAAGGTAGTATTGTTTCCTATAGTAATAAGCTAAAAAATTCATTATTAAATATTTCAGAAGAAAAGCTTACAAAATATGGAGCTGTTTCAGAAGAAGTTTGCGAGACAATGGCAATAAATGTAAAAGAGAAATTAGGAGCAGATTGGGCAATAGCAATCAGTGGAATAGCTGGTCCTAACGGAGGCAGTCAAGATAAACCAGTTGGACTTGTCTATATCTCGATCTCAGGACCGAATAATCATATAACTAATATAAAAAAACTTTTTAACTCAACCCGAAATAGAACAGAAATTCAAACACTAAGTGTAAATGAGTGTTTGAACAGCCTCAGATTAATCCTATTATCGAATAGTAAGTAACTATTTTCACAAATTGAGTCAAGATACCCTATTTGATAAAGTTTGGGATTTACATAAAGTTTCAAGTCTTCCTGGAGGATCTGATCAAATATTTATTGGTCTCCATCTTATCCATGAAGTGACAAGTCCTCAAGCATTTGGCGCTTTAAAGGACAAAAACTTAAAAGTAAAATTCCCTGAAAGAACTGTTGCTACTGTTGATCATATTGTGCCAACAGATAATCAAAGCAGACCTTTCAAAGATAATCTTGCTGAACAGATGATTGAAACACTCGAGAAGAATTGCTTAGAACATAAAATAAGATTTTTTAATATTGGTAGTGGTAATCAAGGAATAGTTCATGTGGTAGCCCCAGAATTAGGGCTAACTCAGCCAGGAATGACAATCGCTTGCGGAGATTCACATACTTCAACTCATGGAGCTTTTGGCTCAATTGCTTTTGGGATAGGTACAAGTCAAGTAAGAGATGTTCTTGCAACCCAAACCATAGCCATGAACAAATTAAAGGTAAGGCAGATTTGGTGTGACAATAAATTATCTAAGGGTGTTTATGCTAAGGATTTAGTACTTCATATTATTAATACACTCGGTGTAAAGGCTGGGGTGGGTTTTGCATATGAATTTGCAGGACCTGCGATTAATGCATTATCAATAGAAGAGAGAATGACTATATGTAATATGTCTATTGAAGGAGGAGCAAGATGCGGCTACATAAATCCTGATGAAAAGACTTTTAGTTACATTAAAAATAAATTATGCGCACCAAAAAACGAGCATTGGGAAAAAGCGGTCAAATGGTGGAAATCATTAAAAAGCGATGAAGATTCAATTTATGATGATGTAATTAAAATAGATGCTTCAAAAGTAGAACCAACCGTAACCTGGGGAATTACTCCCGGTCAGAGTGTAGGAATCAATCAACAGATCCCTCTTTTAGAAGAATTGTCCCCAAATGACCAATTAGTTGCTGAAGAAGCTTATGAATATATGGGTTTCAAACCAGGGCAATCAATAAAAAATATTCCTGTAGATGTTTGTTTCATAGGCAGTTGCACAAATGGAAGAATCAGTGACTTAAGAGTTGCTGCTCAAGTATTAAAAGATAAAAAAGTATCTAAGAATTTAAAAGCATTTATAGTGCCAGGTTCAGAAAAAGTAGCCAATGAAGCAAAACAAGAAGGTCTTGATCAGATATTTAAGGATTCTGGATTTCAATGGCGAGAACCAGGCTGCTCGATGTGTTTAGCAATGAATTCCGATAAGCTAATAGGTAATCAAGTTAGTGCTAGTTCTAGTAATAGAAATTTCAAGGGCAGACAAGGATCACCTAGCGGGAGAACACTACTTATGAGTCCTGCAATGGTTGCTGCTGCTGCAATTAATGGCAAAGTCAGTGACGTTAGAGAATTTATCAAATAATGAAATCCAAGTTTACCCCACCAATTGGAAAAATTACACAAATAAACGGGCAATGTATCTCCTTGATTGGTAACGACATTGATACAGATCGAATAATTCCAGCGCGTTTCTTGAAGTGTGTTAACTTTGATTCATTGGGTGAATCTGTATTTAAAGACGATAGAGAAACTTTAAAGGGAAAGCATCCTTTCGATCTAGAAGAAAACAAAAATGCTGCAATACTAATTGTTAATAGCAATTTTGGATGTGGTTCCAGCAGAGAACATGCCCCCCAAGCACTTATGAGATGGGGCATAAAAGCAATCATAGGAGAGAGTTTCGCCGATATTTTTTATAGTAACTGTATTGCGATAGGTATCCCATGTTTTACGCTTCCAAACAAATCAATACAAGAAATTCAAAAAAATAAGGATAATAAATTTTTATTCTTAGAAATTGATCTTAAAAATTCATTAGCAAATTCAAAAGATTTAAGTTTAAAACTTGCGATTAAGGAAAGCTCAAGAAAAATGTTTTTATTAGGGGAATGGGATGCAACTGCAACACTACTTGAGAATGAAAGTCTAATTGAAAATAAATGCAACGATTTACCTTATTTAGAATTTAATAGCTATTTATTGTAGCTATTCAAATCCAAATAACTGAAATGAAATGCCTCCTGCCTGATTGTGAGGTTGATAAAAAATACCAAATTCGTAGGATCTTTTTTTCCAAATTACTGAAATTTTAGAATCTATAAATTCACCATAATCATCTGAATCATTTGTTAAGTTTAATTTACCAATACTTTTGAGAATAATTGGCCCATATAATTGCTGATCAAGAGCAATATTTAAAGTGAATTTATCATAATTATTATCGAATTTAAAAACACTTGCTCCACTATCAAATTTATAAAACGGTAAAACACTTAAACGAGTGTAATCAAAAATTTTATTTTTAAAATTACCCAATACTAATTGAGGACCAATACCTAAACCTATATACTCTTGATGATCTCCATTTTCATAGAAAGAATATGAAGCTTCTAGTCTTGTATTAAGACTTAAACCTTTAGAAATTGGTGCAGGAATATAATTATATGAAACATCAATATATTTATAAATAGGATCTTCAACAAAAATCGGAAAATTCTGATCTAACGAATAAAACAGGTTACCTCTTAGGTTTGTTACCAGATCTGTTGTATTTAAAGCCTCGGCCCTGATATTAGCTAAACCGAAAGATAAAACTTCTGTCTTTTTAATATCATTAACAATCCAAGTATTTTCTTTTTGTAATTTCGAACCATAAGCAGAATAAATTTCAGCTTCACCTAATGAACCATTCCAAACCCTCTTTCTATAAATTCCATAAAAGCTTTTTTTCCATTCTGAATCTAAAAAATTAATTTCTTTACTCAATTTAGTTTGAAATCTAAATGCATCAGAAAATTTGTCAAAATCAAAAGAATTTAAATTCTTTTCTATTTCTAAATCCCAATTATTCATACTGCCTTTTATCTGGGATCTAAGAGCAAAATAATCTTCAAAACTTGCATCTCTCTTAACTTTCTCTGAAGTTATTGATTCCCCCTTATTTACAAAACTTTTTGTATAGCCTTTTAGTGAACGTTGAATCAAGAATTGAGGCTCTAAATCAAGAACAAAAGCATCATTTATGTCTATTGAGTTAATTTTCCTACCGATAAAATACCCATCCTTATCTAAATTTTCATATCCAAAGTTCCATTTATTTGCCGATTGGAACGTTTTAAAATTAATATTGCTACTACCTAACCAAAAGGGGATTGATACTTTTTCCTCAAGTATTAAATAATTTAATGAAGATTTAAATCTGAGTTTTTTATTAATAGGAAAGACTTCTAATGAATTAATTGCTAATTTTACTTGTTTTAATTCGAGTAAATCATTAGTAAATATAGCCTTCTTACTATTCCATTTATCCCCATCTATGGTCACTTTGTCTGTAAAAAAGAACCAATTCTGTACTTTGTTAGGAGTATTTATAACTTCTTTTTTTTTAAAATCAATTAAAGATTCTAACTTTTTAGAATCTGATAAGCTGAAATTTGAAACTATGTCATCAATCAAGGTATTGGTATTAATAACACCCTTGACATCTAATAGATAACCTTTTTCACTAATAAAGCTGTATTCAAGTTGTGAAACTCTAAAGATTTGATCGCCTAATATGAAGGTTATATTTCCTTTGGCTTCAATTTTTTTATTTAACTTGTCATATATTAAATTATCAGCTTTAAGCAGTTTGCCTCTGTAAGAAACAGACACATTGCCTTCTGCATAAATAACATCGTTTATTTCGGACTGTTTATCCGATTGGATTATTAACTCATTTTGATTTTCGGATTTAGCAACAAGCAGTAAATCTGTTTTTTTCTTTAAAAAATTTACATAAACATTATCATCGCAAAAATTATTACTAGGAATATTATTATGACAAATTGATGGAATTTCTACATTAGATAAATTTGATAAGGTTAATTTTATATTCCTATTATTGATATTTTTATTAATTTTTGATAATTCAGCTGATTTAGATGGCTGTAAAAAATTAATAAAAAGAAAAGATAAAAATATTACTTTTTTTGAAATTCCAGAAATCAATTTAAGAATTTAATTAATGGATTAATCTTGAGGACTTTCTAGGTCTTTTCTGTTTGGGGTTCTTGTTGGATCACTTGCCAAAAATCCGAAAAGAAATATTCCAACAAAGAAGAAGACGATAGTGTAAACAGAAATTTTTAAGGCGAGCATGGATTGACTTGTGCTGACAGATTTATATCTTATTAAATTTATAATTAAATTATGGTTAAATGTTTACTTTTTGTATTTTTGGAAAGTTTTGAAATACTTTAGGAGAGATTAATCTTCATGGTCATCCCAAGGATCTGTGAGCTTTGCTGCTTTAGGTCCAAATGCAGTCCAAAGACCAAAACTGGTTAAAGCTAGAAGTAATGCCAGAATTGTAACAGCTATGGAAACTGCAGGATCTGGAGCAGATGATAAAGTTTGCATCAATTTTGCTAAGTTTGTAAACAATTTATGTAGAAGTTCTTATACAATAGCGAAATAATATCCGATTTCGTGAACTTAACATGGGTCAAAAAACAGCCTTAGGAAGTCTTTTAAAAGCAATTGGCAATTCAGGTCAAGGAAAAGTTGTACCCGGTTGGGGAGCAGTTCCTGTCATGACAGTAATTGGTCTACTACTTTTGGTTTTTTTAGTTATTCTTCTACAAATTTATAACCAATCGCTTTTATTACAGGGTTTCTCAGTAGATTGGAACGGAAACTAGATTTCTAAAACTCTAGCAAGAAGTTATTCCAATAATTTGCACATTACTAAATAACCTTTTTTAGAACTTTTGTTTTAATTTACTAGGTTATAGTTTGCTTATATATTTATAATTCTCAATGAAAAGAGATTGAGAAATACATCATGAATGAAATATTTTTAATTGGATTAGGAAATCCTGGTAAAAAGTATTCAAAAAGTAGACATAACATAGGGTTTCTATTGCTTGAAAGCTTCTCAAAGAAATATAATTCAAATTTTTTATTAAAAGATAAGCTTAAAAGTTCCTGTTCAGAATTTCAAATTAATGATTCTACTTTCAGGTTATTTTTACCAAATACGTATATGAATAATAGTGGTGATGCTGTACGAGCAATAGTTGATTGGTACAAAATAAATTTAGATCAGATTTTTATAATAGTCGATGATAAAGATCTTCCCCTTGGCAAAATAAGATTTAGAAAGAAAGGGAGCTCAGGTGGACATAACGGGCTTAAAAGTATCATTGAACAATTGCAAACACAAAACTTTAAGAGGATAAGAATTGGTATTGGTTCATCTCCTCTAATAAATGGAAAAAATAATTCCAATACTATTTCACATGTATTAGGAAATATTTCTATAGAAGAAAAATCAATATTGGATAAAGTGTATACGAGAGTAATTAAATCTCTCGAACAACTAAATAGTAAAAAAGAAGAATACATAATTAATGAATTAAATTCTTTTGATAAAGACCAACCTTAAGAAATGCGTTCAAAACCCGAAACGATTGCCAATGTAAGTATTAAGGAATATTGCTTCTCAAAAAAGCAAATTCAGGGAGTTGTTGAAGCTAGTCAATTTAAATGGACTTTTACATGGTCCTTTAATAAAGGTTTATTAACAGTAAATCCACCTTTGGGAAGAGCATTAATTGAGGATGCTTTATTGAGATTTTTATTGAAAAAAGATTATGAACTAGAAGCAGGGAATGACTATAAGTTAACTATTTCAGCCAAGTTTTAAAATCTATATTTTGATTCAAAGTAAACTTCATTTTGCAATAATCTTCTAAAATTATCAAAGCTGATATAGCATCAAGGTTTTTATTAAGAATAAAAACCTCTCTTGGTATTAAAAACTTCAGACCAGTAATTGGAAAAAGTTCGAAATATCTTGCTTTAGCCCTATAAGTAGTATTTTTTTCTTCAAAAGTTATTACTTCTTTTTTAAAAAAATATAGTTTTTCTCTAATCTCTCTACTGGTGGTACCATTACCAATAATAATTTGTGCTATATCCTCAGCGGTAATTAAATTTCTTACATAATTCTCAAGAAATTCACTTTTAAGAATGATCGCTTTATAAACTTTTCTTTCACTTATTTCAGCTAAGACTAAGCCGCATTTACTTTTTCCGGGATCAATAGTTATTACTCTAGGCATTTAAGATGCAATTTTGAAAATATTAATTTCAACGACTACGGGTTCTATAGTCTTACTATCTCTTAAAGATACTACTTCTAACTTAAATTTGATATTTTGATTTTCTTGAAGAAAGTCTTTAATTTTTTTTATAAAATTACCACTTGTATTAATCTCACTTACTTGTGACCCTTTTAACTTAATTTCATCTAATGTTTCTCTAAGCAATGATTTAATTTTTAAATTAATTGATTTAATATTTAAATCACTTTCTCCCAGAATTAAACTTGTAATAACATCCCCTTTTTTAACTATGAATTCATTCTGTAATAAATCAGGAGATACAAAAACATAATTATCACCTTTTAAAACATTTGTTGCTGATTTAATTAATAAAATCCAGTTACCATTTCTAGCAACTATTGCCTCAATTTTTGCAATATCACTAGGTTTCCATAAAAGAATATTTTTTGCCTCTTTATTGACTGGGATAACAATTTTCCTAACAAATTTATCAGCTTGATTATAGATTCTTGTTAAGTCGCGTTTTATATTTGAGCTGGAATTAACCTCAGCAATAAATAAAGTTTGTCCTCTTTTAATAACAATATTTCCTCTCCTAAATTCTTTAATATTATTTTTTAATTGATTTAACTCCTTTTCTTTTTGAATAATTTTACCTTCAAGTTCCTTTTGTTCTTCCTGTAAAGGGATTAAGGCCTTTTTACTTTCATCTAAAGTTTTTTGCAAAAAAGGAATATCAACAAAAAGCCTTTGTCTGAATTCTTCACTAACTAAAATCAATAACCCTATTGATACTGAACTAATAAACCCACCAGTTATTATCGTTATTATTGTTGCTGTTTTTTTCGGTCTTAATTTTAAGATACTTAATCTTGCTTTACCAATCTTTGTTCCAAGAATATCCCCAAATGGTGCAATTAATCCCCCTAGTAATATTAAAAAAACAATTAAAATCCAAGCCACACTTTTGCATATACCTAATACATCATAATTTATAATGAATCAATTAAATCTTTTTGCAAGAGCAATTGGATCGAACACTGTGATTTTTTTTCTTTCAATATTTAAAAGCCCTGAATCCTTTAAATCGCCCAATAATCTTGTAATGGTTACTCTTGTAGAACCAATAGCTTCAGCAATTGCCTGATGTGAAAGTCTTAGATCTATTGTAATACCTTTTTCACCTGCAACTCCAAAGTCTCTACAAAGAACCATTAAAAAACTTACTAAACGAGAAGACATATCTCTATGTGTAAGAGTTTCTATCATTGTTTCAGTTTGCAGGATTCTACTTGAAAGCCCCTGTAAAAGTAATAGTCCTACTGATGCATCTTCCTCTATAGCTCTTAAAACAGAATTTGCAGGTGCTGTTATCATTTCAACTCTTGTAAATGCTATAGCATGGTAAAAACGATCAGATCTGTGGCCTGTTAGAAGAGATAAAACACCAAAGAGACTATTTTCTCTTAAAAGAGCAACAGTTATTTCTTCACCTGACTCATAAACTCTTGACAGTCTTACTGCTCCTCTTCTTATAAGATAAACCCTCTCAGCAGGGTCCCCAGGGAAAAATATTGTTTTAGATCTCTCAATCATTTCTGTGCTTGCACCATCTAGACCTTTAATAACTTCCATTAAAGTTCTATTGATTGGGAAACGTTCCCCAACAGAGTTAACTTTACTTTGTCCGGACTGTTGCGAACTAAAGCGGTTTAATCCTCGTGAAGCAGGTATCATAAATATCTTGACTATTAAAAAATTTAAGGAGACACCTTAAAATATCTTGTATCAACAGTAACAATTTTCAATTCTTCTTATTTTATCAATAAGCCCTTTTCAGTAAGTTTCAACTTGCTTAACCCTTTTTTAAGTAAAATTACACTATATGCAGCGTCAATAGATTCTAATTATACTGCATGTAGAAAGAATCTAAATAATGGTAATTAGTTCATCCCATATTTATTCCAAAAGAAATCTTGAGGTTGTAAATACAAATACTGCTAACAAAATTAACGTTAAAAGATTTACACAAAACGGACAAATTCAAATCTATCAATCTTCATATAGAGGTAGCTACCCATCTATCATTAGAGACTCTCTAAGAAATGCTGCTCTTGGCAGGAAAGTGCTCTTAATACAATTTATGAAAGGCGGGGTCAATCAAGGAGTAGATAATGCAGTAAAGCTATGCGGTAATTTAACCTGGGTAAGATCATCACATTCCTTTGATCAATATAATTCTGAAGCTATTGAAAATAATAAAAATTTAAAAAAGTCTATTCATGAATCTACTATTGAATTATGGAATTTTTGTAAAAAAGAACTACAGTCTGGCGAGAATGATCAAGTAATACTTGATGAAATTTTTTTAGCTATTGAAATGAAAATCATCGATAAAGATGATTTGATTTCAACACTTGAAAACCGATTTATATCAGGAGATGTAATCCTTACTGGTACAGATATTCCTAAAGATTTATTATTAATGGCCAACCAAATTACCGAACTTCGCTCATAAAACAATGCTAAAAAATGATCTCTGGATAAATCAAAAAGCTTCGGAAGGAATGATAAAACCCTTTCAATCAAATCTTGTGAGGCATCTTGAACCTCACAATAAACAAAAGCCAGTTTTGAGTTTCGGATGTTCTTCATATGGTTATGATTTAAGACTTTCATCAAAAGAATTCCTAATTTTCAGACATATCCCTGGGACTGTGATGAATCCCAAAAAGTTTAATCCTAATAACTTAGAAAAAACTGTTCTTCACCACGATAAAGATGGAGACTTTTTTATTCTCCCTGCTCACTCTTATGGTTTAGGAGTGGCTTTAGAAAAGATGAAAGTACCTGAAAATATAACTGTAATCTGTATAGGCAAAAGTACTTACGCAAGACTAGGGATAATTGTTAATACAACGCCCGCAGAGGCAGGGTGGGAAGGTCATCTAACTTTAGAGTTTAGTAATAGTTCAGGTGCAGATTGCAGAATTTATGCTGAAGAGGGTATTTGCCAACTACTCTTTTTTGAAGGTGATCCATGTTCTACAACCTATGAAGATAGAAGAGGTAAATATCAAAACCAACCAGAAAAAGTGACTCTTGCAAAGATCTAAAATGAGTAAAGTTGAGCTTATTTCGCTAACTCCTGATGCAGAAAAAACAATGGCTTATATTGCAAGAGTTAGTAATCCAAAAAATCAGGAAAATACAGACTATTCGAAATTATTGAGTTATTGCATTAAAAATGAACATTGGAGTGTTTTTGAACAGTCATTTATGACCTTACAAATAGAAACCAACAGAGGAATCGCTGCCCAAATTTTAAGACATAGATCATTTACTTTCCAGGAATTTTCACAGAGATATGCAGATAGTTCTCAATTGGGTAATATTCCCTTACCAGAGTTGAGGCGTCAAGATTTTAAAAATAGGCAAAATTCAATTCCTGATCTGCCTTATGAGTTAAAAAAAAGATTCAATGAAAAAATTAGGTTACATTTTCAGGCTGCTTCAGAATTATATGAAGATTTACTTGCTGAAGGGGTAGCCAAAGAATGTGCGAGATTTGTTTTACCATTAGCAACTCCAACAAGAATCTATATGTCTGGATCATGCAGATCGTGGATCCATTATATTCATTTAAGATCAGCTCACGGTACCCAAAAAGAACATAAGTCTATCGCCCAAAATTGCAAGTCTATTTTTAAAGAAAGTTTTCCGATTGTATCAAAATCTTTAGAATGGTAAAAATTATCCATGACTACGAGGACTAACATCATTATTTTTATTTTCTTGAATTTTTGAAAATTCAGGATTAATAATTTCCTCATAGGATTTTTCTTCTTTTTGTAAATTCTTAATAGATTCTCTTATTTTTATTTCATCTTGTTTACCAATAAATGTAGATATTAGATTACCCTTTTTATCAAAAAGATTAACTTGAGGAATTCCGTTGACGGCAAACTGCTGGATGTAATTAACCCATTTTTGATTATCAACATTTAAAAAAACAAAATTAATATCTTTTTCGTATTCATCTTTTAAGGCAGAAACTTGTGGAGCCATTTCTTTGCAAACTTCGCACCACTCAGCATAAAATTCCATAAATGTAGGCTTATTATTTGTAAAAGCTATTACAGGATCAACAGATAATTCTCCAAAACTCTTTAGAAGATAAGTTGATTTAAAAAAGGGATTTCTAAACAAAAGGGATAAAATAATAGCAATAGATATAATCGCAATAAGTATTGTTTTTAAATTTGTCTTTAAAACTGGTTCTCGACTTTCAGATTGCACTATTAAGGTATTACTAACTAAATACATTTTAAATAATTTAAATAAATAAAGAGAATTGAAATCTATAAGCTTTTAATCAACTGATAAAATAAGAACTGAATGATTATCAAAAATTTCTTTTATTCCTGAAATCTAATTATGCAGTCAATCTTTGGAACTGATGGAATAAGAGGAAGATTTAATAAAGAGATAACTTATTCTTTAGCCTACAAAGTAGGTTATGTTCTAGGTTCTACTTTAGAAAAGAAAAATCCAATATTAATTGGAAGAGATACAAGAATTAGTGGAGATATTCTGCTTAAGGCAATAACACAAGGTATAAATGAAAGTGGCAAAAAATATATAAATCTTGGAATCTGCCCTACCCCAGCTATACCTTTTTTAATCAAACAAGAGAACCTAAGTAGTGGGATCATGATATCTGCAAGTCATAATCCGCCAGAATATAATGGCATAAAAATTTTTGATCATAATGGTCAGAAAATTACAAAATATTTTGAAAATAAAATTCAAAAATTAATTGAAGAGTCCAATCAAAATATATTAGTTCCTACAAAAGTGAGCCCCCTAAATACAAATAAAAATCTTATGGATATTTATATTAAAAGTTTAATCCAAACAATGGGTGGAGAAAATTTAAGCGGGTTGAAAATAATATTAGACACATGCTATGGATCAGCGACAACCTGCGCAGAAAAAATTTTTCAGTCTCTTGGTGCTGATGTAAGAGTTATCAATAACTCTAAAAATGGATTAAAAATTAATATGAATTGTGGCTCTACTAACCTAGAACCATTAAAAAAGGCATTAAGAGAGAGTCCTGCAGATATGGGATTTAGCTTCGATGGAGATGCCGATAGAGTAATTGGAATAGATTCAAGAGGCAATGTGTTAGATGGAGATCACATTCTTTTTCTTTGGGGTAGAGAACTTATGGAACAAAAAATTCTCACAAATAATGTACTAATATCAACGCAAATGGCAAACCAAGGTTTTGAAAATGCCTGGAAGAAAATTGGAGGAATTTTATATAGAACTGATGTAGGAGATAAATATGTGTATGACGCAATCAAGAAAAAAAGAGCCTTTTTAGGAGGTGAGCAGTCAGGTCACATACTTTCAAAAATTAATAACTTTTCTGGAGATGGGATATTGACTGCACTTCAAATTTCTAAATATTGTAAAAAGAAAAATATTAATTTAAATGATTGGCTTAAAAGTAGTTTCATACCTTTTCCTCAAAAACTAACCAATATCAATTTAGATTTTAATATTAATAAATTAAATCCAAAAACCAAAATCTTAATTGATCAAACTATAGAAAATTTTCAGGAAATATATTCGGATCATTGTAGAGTTTACATAAGGCCTAGCGGCACAGAACCCATAATGAGAGTTCTAGTTGAAGCCAAAAATCATAATAAAGTTCATTCTTTATCAAACGAAATAAAAAACAAACTCCTTTTAGAAATTAATAAAATAATAAATTAAAGATGAATCAAATTTTTATATAAATCCTTTCAAAAATATCAAGTTGGTTAAGCATCACATACTTTTCCCGATTAGTTTTAACTATATTTGGATTAAAACTTTCGGAAAAATTAAAATCTTTTTTATCTATCGTTTTAAAATAAAAATTACTTGATATTGTGCAATCCATATAATCGAATAAATCCTTTACATCTGTTTTTATAAAGATTAGAGTTCCTTTTTGTAATGAATTTGAGAGAATATTAATAAATTTTGGCTGAATTACACGCCTTTTATGATGTCTTTTTTTAAACCATGGATCAGGAAAATTAAAAGAAATACTTTTTAGATTTTCGATAATAAATTTACATTGTGCATCATTCAAAATATTATTAGCATTACCAAATACAAAATATAGATTCTTGATTTCTCTTTCAAGAACTTTTAATTTAGCATTTTTAACTAATTTCTCACGGATTTCAATTCCCAAATAATTCCAACTGGTATTAACTAAAGCTAAATCAAATAGAAACTCACCAGAAGCACAACCTATATCCAAATGAAGATTCAATTTAGAATCCCCAAACATTTCACTCAAAGAAGGTATTCTCTTAATTTGATTGAAATTACTACTAAGAGGATTAACATGCTGTCTCATACAATTATTAATATATTTCTAGGCAATAATATAAGGATGCATAATATTCATAACTATGACAATAGTAAGTTCAAAAGTAACAGTTTGATGTTTAATTATTATGTGTTTAAAAAGAAAAAGTTTTGAACGTTTTTAATCAACTTTCTATTTGGCTATCCTTTCAACTTTCAATAATTTTCCTAATTGGTATGCCTGTTACTATATCCTTTTGGTCAATTAAAAAAAGAAATAAAGCAGTTAATAAACTTCTTTCAACATATTGGAAAATATCCCTTTTATTTTTTATAAGCCTTTTACTTTTAATAGGCAAATATAATTATGCTCTTTTAATAACAAATATATCAACACTATTAATGACAGTTTCAGTTTGGTTTTGGAACGATATTAATGATGAATTAAAAGAATATGATTTTTCTTACTCTCTTGCCACAACGACAAAAATATGGAGATGGACGCTAACTTTTATATCTCTGAATTTCTTAATTCAGAGTTTACAAAACTTTAACTGCTTTTCTTTTATTAATTCGGATGCATGTGCAATATGGCTTCTGCCTTCTTCAAATTTATATATTTTTATAAAAAATTTATTTAATTTTTTCTTCGGAGCTAACTTTACTCAGCCGATAGCAAAATTTTTAGGATTATTTTCATTATTAATCTATACTTTAGGCCTTATTCAATGGTCAATAATCAAATTACCTAAAAATGGAAGAAACTCTTACTTCTCCGAAAATGATAGAAATTAATTTAATAAATAATCTCGAAAAAATAAGTTCCGAGATGCCTAACAGGATACTTAAACTAGAAGGTTTCATTCTAAAAGAAAATTACAAAGGAAAATTAGAAATACTTATTTTTAAAGGTTTTAGTAGCTCTACCACTCATCCAATTGAGATGGATTTAGAAAAGAAAGTTATAGAATTACCTTATGTAATTAACAATTTTAAACTTTATAAGGCACCATTCACAAAAAACAAAAATAATTTTATTAGAGAAAATCAAGACAGATTTTTCTTTTTAAATCAAAAAAACTGGATTTAAGTAAATTAAATATTAATAATATTTGAACATCGTTTGCATAATTTTGTATTTTGGACTCCATTAAAAGTTTCTTTTTGATAATGCCAACATCTATCACATTTTTGACCATGAGCTTTTATTATTTGAATCTTCCCAAGTGCATTGTTATCGGTAATCAGAGAATTCTCCACCAAATCTGATACCACTTGGAATTTTGACACTATAAGCCAATCCCTAAATAAATCTACATCTTGATTGCCAAATTCATTTAGCCAAGTCAGTGAATCTTTTACTACTTTATCTTCAGGTAAATAATTAACTTCAGTTTCTAAAGCTGCTCCAATTATTTGCTTATTCCTACATCCTTCTATAGCCTTATTAATTTCAACTCTCAAATTTCTTAAATTTGCAATGTGATCATTAAGAATTTGATTTTTCCATGAATTCGAAAATATTGGCCATCCTCTTTGAAATACTGATTTTTCTTTAGCTGAATATGGAATATTTTGCCAAATATCTTCAGCCATATGACAAAGCACTGGAGAAATAAGTACGGCTAAATTTTCAACAACTTTTGACATAACAAACTGACATGATCTTCTCCTAAATTGTGATTTAGAACTTACATATAACCTATCCTTTGCAATATCCAAATAAAAATTTGATAAATCTACAACACAAAAACTTTGTAAGATTTGGAAAAATTTTGAAAATTCATAATTTTCATAAGCATTTGATATTTGATCTGTAACCTCAACTAATCTGCCTAACATCCATTGATCTAAAAGAGGCAATTGATCAATTTCAAAACTATCAATTTTAGGATCATAATCATGAATATTACCTAGAAGATATCTTGCTGTATTACGAACTTTTCTGTAAACGTCTGAAAGTTGCTTGAGTATATTTGAACCAATTGGAACATCTACTGAATAATCTACAGAGCTTACCCATAGCCTTAAAACATCAGCGCCATAAGCAGGTTCAGTTTTTTTATTTTTACCTCCATTAATAATTATATTTGGATCAACAACATTGCCTAAAGATTTGCTCATTTTTCTTCCGTTTTCATCAAGTGCAAAACCGTGAGTTAAAACTTTCTTATATGGAGGTTTATTATTAACTGCAACAGATGTTAGCAAAGAAGACTGAAACCATCCTCGATGTTGATCTGAGCCCTCTAAATAAAGATCGGCTGGATATTTTAATTCACTTCTTAGTTCACATACTGCCGCCCAGCTAGATCCCGAATCGAACCAAACATCCATTGTATCTGTCCCTTTTTTCCATAGATCCGATTCTTTTGCATAATTTTCTGGCAATAGATTCTTAACATCCCAATCCCACCAAATATCTGCTCCATATTCACTAAAAAGTTTTTTAATATGATTAATTATCTCTCTGTTAAGGAGAATATCATTACCATTTTTTTTATAAAAAACTGGAATTGGGACTCCCCATGAACGTTGTCTAGAAATGCACCAATCTCCTCTACCAACAACCATAGAATAAATTCTTTTCTTTCCAGTTGCTGGCATCCATTCAACATCTTCGATTGCCTTTAATGCAGATGATCTAAATCCATTTACAGATGCAAACCATTGTTCTGTTGCCCTAAAAATAGTTGGTTTTTTGGTTCTCCAATCATACGGGTATCTATGCTTATAATTTTCTTGTAATAGAAGCAAATTATTTCCTTTTAAATATTCAATAATTAAATCATTTGCGTCTTTCAGGACATTTGATCCTTTGAATTGACCAGAATATTCATTTAAATTACCTTTTTCATCAACAACACATGTTATTGGTAAATCATATTGTTGACCAACATTAAAATCATCTATCCCATGACCAGGCGCAGTATGAACAATTCCAGTACCTGATTCTGTAGTAATATAATCACCTCCAATTACAATTCTGCATTTTTTATTCTTAGAGGGATGTTGATATTCAATATTTTCTAATTTAGAGCCCTTAACCTCTAAAAGCACCTTAAAATCTTTATTAAATTTCTTACTTATTTCAGAAGATAAATCTTTTGCAAAAAGATAAATTCGTTTATCTTCATCGATAGCAAAAACGTACTTTATTTTTGGATTTACTGCAACTGCTTCATTTGCAGGTATAGTCCAAGGAGTAGTGGTCCAGATAGTTATGAAGGAATTACTTTGAAAAAATTCTTTTTTGATATTTTGATTTTCTTGGATTAAATTTAATAGAATTTCCTCAGATACTTTAGTTATTTTTAAAGAAACATAAATACTTTTTGAATAATGTTCATCAGGATATTCTAATTCTGCTTCTGCAAGTGCAGTCCTCGAACTTGGACTCCAATGCACAGGTTTAAGACCTCTATATATATAGCCGTTTAAAAACATTTTCCCAAATACTCCAATCTGAGCAGATTCATAACTTTTCTTAAGAGTTAAGTAAGGATTATCCCAATCTCCCCATATTCCCCACCTTTTGAAACCCTCCATTTGATTCTTAATTTGGATATGGGCATAATCTGTTGCTTTTTTTCTTAGATTTAGAGTGTCAAGATTCTTTCTTTCATCAGCTTTTAAATTCTGAAGAACTTTTAATTCAATAGGTAATCCATGACAATCCCAGCCAGGGACGTAATGCACCCTAAACCCTCTCAAGGTTTTGTACTTATTTATTATGTCTTTTAAAACCTTGTTAAGGGCATGCCCCATATGCAGCGCTCCATTTGCATAAGGAGGCCCATCATGTAATGTAAATATTTCGCCTGAGTTACTTGAACCTAATTGGAAATCAATATTATTGTTAGCCCAAAAATTCTGAATCTCAGGTTCTCTTACAACTGAGTTAGCACGCATTGAGAAGTCAGTCTTAAGTAAATTTAAAGTTTCTTTATAAGAAAAGTCAGTTTTTTGTTCTTTGCTATTTTGAGATTTCATACGACGATATAAGAAATATTGGTGATCAAATGAATTATTTAATAAATCTAATCCATTATATTCTTTCTTAATTGACCTGTAGTTTTTTTGGGATGTTTCAAATAACCAATTTATTTGATTTCAGACTTTTATATTATCATTTTTATCATTTCTTACCCACTTTTTTGGGGTTGTATTTTTATTATTGCTACCAAAATTAAAAAAATTTGAAGGGTTCGTAAAATTACCAAATCCCAGATTGATAGCTTCTAAAATTTTCGAAAAATTATTTTTAAATTCCAAAAAGGTAGTTAATTTTTTCTTTTCGTTATCTGTCAATTGGTACCATCTAGAGAAAAAAAGCTCTACTAAATAAAAAATAACTAGTACTGTGAGTAAGAGGAAAATTATAAAAAATGATTCATCTATTGTTTTATTTTTAATTATTAATATCAAACCTATTAATAAATTTAAAAAAGCTTTTATTAAATCTTTTGGTTTGCCGAGCTCAAGATAAATTATCGGTACAGATAAAAAAATAGTCCCAATTACGATATAAAAAGTTCCCAAATAAAATATCAAACTATTCATTAAATTAACTACTTAATAAAATTATAAGAAGTTGATATAGATAAACAAACTATCTATCAGAATTCCCTTAAGTGCGGTCGGGGAGACTTGAACTCCCACACCCGAAGATACGAGTACCTAAAACTCGCGCGTCTACCAATTCCGCCACGACCGCTCAAATAGAATAATAATTGAAAGAGGTTTATTTTAAAAAATTTTTTTCTTAAGATGATTAATTTGACACATTAAATTAAATTAAATATCTCTTAAAAGGAATTTTTTATATTTGAACATGCAATCATCTTAAAATATTAGTTATATTATTTAAAGAATATAGGAAACGATTTCAAACTTAACCAGTAAAAATACAAAGAAAAATACTAATTCTTCGAAAACATTTAATTGGCAAAAAGAGATTAAAAATTACGTAGATCCGCCAAGTTTTTGGAATCCAACATTAGGATTATTTTTTGGTGGTTATTTTCTGGCTTTTCTTAGCATATGGCAATGGTACAGAGGTGTTTGGCCTTTACCTTTACTTGTAGCCACTGCTTTTTTAGCTTTACATATTGAAGGTACTGTAATTCATGATGCTTGTCATAAAGCCGCTCATCCAATTCCTTGGATAAATCAAGCAATGGGTCATGGCTCAGCAATTCTATTAGGGTTTAGCTTCCCAGTTTTTACGAGAGTCCATTTACAACATCATATTCACGTAAATCACCCAAAAAATGATCCAGATCATATTGTCAGTACTTTTGGTCCAATTTGGCTAATTGCTCCAAGATTTTTTTATCATGAGATATTTTTCTTTCAAAGAAAACTTTGGCGAAGATATGAATTACTACAATGGGGAATTGAAAGATCCATATTCATTACAATTATCTTGGCAGGTTTGAAATTTGACTTTATGAATTTAATCTATAATCTATGGTTCGGCCCAGCATTAATGGTAGGAGTCACTTTAGGAATATTTTTTGATTATTTACCTCATAGACCTTTTCGATCAAGAAATAAATGGATAAATTCTCGAGTTTATCCAAGCAAATTTATGAATTTATTAATAATGGGTCAAAATTACCATCTCATTCATCATCTTTGGCCTTCGATTCCTTGGTTTGAATACGAAGTAGCTTATGAAAAAACTAAACCATTATTGGATAAAAAAGGCTCCCCTCAAAGGGTAGGGATATTTGAAAGTAAAGAAGACATTTTTAACTTTATTTATGATTTATTAATAGGTGTAAGGAGTCATAGCAAAAAAAGGGGGAAAATAAGAAAAATCATAAATTTATATCCAGGCTATAAATTAAAAAAATTTTTATTAAAGATAGTCAATAAAACATTTATAGGAAGCAACTAACTCATTCATTAATAATTTTTGGAACTTTAAAATATTTATCTTCTTTAGATGGAGCCAATCCTAAAATCTCTTCATTACAATCAAAATTTTTCTTTTGGTCTTTTCTAAATACATTTATAACTTCTATAGCTCTTGTTGTACAGGGGACATTATCTGTATCAATTTTTTCAAGTTGTCTTATATAATCCAATATCTTTTCTAATTGTTCTGCATGATTATTAATTTCATTCTCATTAAGTTCTAATCTCGCTAAATGAGCTACTTTTTCTACTTCCTCTTTGGTTATTTTTGTCATACCTTTAGTGTTTTCTTATTAAATAATAGTTTATTAAGAACATCATATTTATATATCCTTTGAATTTCAAATAAATAAAAAAATAATCACATCTTTTTGAAAATCAATATCAATTAATGGCCTTAATTATTTTTCTGAGTTTAATATGTTATTAGATAAATATTGAAAAATAGAAGAAGAATTATTGCCAAAAAATTTTTTTTATCGGCACTCTAAACTTGTTGCCCCTGATTTAATAGGCTGCTACCTCATAAAAAAAAATAATGACATAGATCAAGTTAAGGGGGTTATTGTTGAAACTGAAGCTTATTCACAAGAAGAAGAGGCCTGTCATGGCTACCACAAAATGACAGAATCAAATAAATCATTATTTGGCAAACCTGGAACGTTTTATATTTACAAATCTTATGGAATTCATCATTGTTTAAACATAGTTACTGATAAAGAAAATTTTGCGAGTGGTGTATTAATAAGATCAGTTTTTATCTCTAAAGAAAATGAAAGATTAGCTTCTGGACCTGGCCTAGTTACTAAGACATTCAGTTTAGACATTTCATTTAACTCACTTGAAGTTCTTAATAACAAATCTTTATGGATTTCTCCAAGAGACTTCACGCTAGAAGAAAAAGATCTTATTCAAACTACGAGAATTGGCATATCAAAGGCAAAAAATATAAAATGGCGTTGGTATCTCAAAAATAGTAGGAGTGTAAGTAAAAGATTAAAAGGTGACAGAACACCTAAATTTAATAATCATTTATCTTTTTAAGCGTAATGCAAATTTGGCCTCATAAACATATCCACACACTAGCTAATTTTTCAATTGAAGATTATGAGTCAGTATTTGAATTAGCTAATAGATTTGATGCACTAAAGAATGCAGGAACGAAAAAGATACCGGCCTTACAAGGGACTTTGGTAACGTCTTTATTTTTTGAAGCTAGTACAAGAACAAAAAATAGTTTTGAGCTTGCAGCAAAAAGGCTTTCTGCTGATGTCCAAACGTTTGCGCCATCCTCTAGTTCTTTGACAAAAGGCGAAACAATAATTGATACAGCCATAACTTATTCTGCTATGGGGGCGGATACATTAGTTATCAGACATTCATCAAGTTACATAACCTTTGAGATTGCTAAAAAGCTTGATGCAATAAATTCCAAGACTTCGATTCTTAATGCGGGAGATGGATTACATAGTCACCCTAGTCAAGGATTGCTTGACATCTATACATTGATAAAATTCTTTTCCAAAAAAGCACTGAATCCAGAGGTTTTAAATTCCAAAAAAATTTTAATAATAGGAGACGTTAATCATTCAAGGGTTGCCAGATCAAATCTTTGGGCTTTGAGTGCATTCGGCTCAGATATAATCTTATGCGGTCCTAAGACATTAATACCTGATGAATTTATCAATTTTTTAAAAACCCCCTCGCCAAATCAAATAGAAGATCCTGTTAAATCAAGAGGTTCCATAACAATTTCTAGATCATTGGAAGAATCAATAAAAATTGCAGATGCGATTATTGTTTTAAGACTCCAGAAAGAGAGAATGATGGAGAATTTACTAAGTAGTATGGATTCATATAGTTTGGATTATGGCTTAACCCCAGAGAAATTATCTTTGAATAATAAAGAAATTCCAATTCTCCATCCTGGTCCCATTAACAGAGATATTGAAATAAGTAGTAAAGTAGTAGATCGATATCCCAATTGCTTAATTAACAATCAAGTAGCAAATGGTATCCCTATAAGAATGGCTTTGCTTTATCTATTACAGAAATACAAATAGTAAATTTACAGCAACTTAAGACTTTCAGTAAAGAAACCATAAAATAATCCTAATCTTAAAGAATCTAATAAAAGTACTAAAAATTTTTTTTTCCTTTCAAATCTAAAATTTCGTCTTAAAACTATTAAAATCTCGATAAAAACTACTGATAATAAAGCAGCTACAGGATCCATGAGTTCCACAACGGCACTTACCATACCAAGAGAACTTCCTAAAAAGTAGCCAATTAAAAGTGTAATCAATGATATTGAATATCTTCGCCATGGATTATTAGCCCAAATACTTAATGTCTGAATATTTTCCACAATTTTTAGCTGAAATTTTGTCCTTTGAGGTTTAATAACCATTTTGCATTAAACTAAGCAGCTTCAGAGTTTGATTGAATTTTAGTATTTCCTTCTATTAATTCAAGTAATGCTTCCAACTGAGCCATTAATCCTCTTAATTCGCCTGATTCAGGAAAAAGGTCATCTTCTTTTATACCTAAATGCATTTCTCTAAGCTCTTGTCTTAAATAACGTATGTGACTAATGACTTGCTCTCTTTTGGTTTGCGACATGATGTAAATTTTAGAGTTAACATTCTAAGAGAGAATATTTTTGAAAATGAGAGTTCGCATATTTATGATTGAGAATGAAGATAAATGACCTAAAAAAATTTGAAAAGATTACGAATATTGAAAATATGTACTTAATACTTACAACCATTTTAAATAATTACTTGAGGCTTTATTATTAGAATATATTGGCTTTACTCAATATGAAATTCGTTTCTGAAAATAAAATCAGTGAGGAACTAGTAAATTCTTTTGATGAAGAAATGACCCATGAGCTCGCTAAAAGGCTAGAGGAAGATAACTACAATACTCCATTTGATGGATTAAAAGATTGGCACTTACTAAGGGCTCTTGCAATCAATAGACCTGAATTAACAACTAATTATATCCATCTCCTCGATCAGGAACCTTTCGATGAAAACTAAAAGTACGGACTCTAAAATAAAGGTTCTTTTATTAATAACTGGGAGTATTGCAGCTGTAAGAATTCCATTATTAGTTAGCCAATTAACAAAAGAAAATTATGAGATAAAATGCGTTTTATCTAAAAATGCAGAAAAATTAATAAAGCCGCTTTCTCTTTCCATCTTAAGTAGAAACACTTGCATTTTAGAAGATGATCAATGGTCAAATAGTCAATCAACACCTCTTCACATAAAACTAAGCAATTGGGCTGATATTTTAATCATTGCCCCTTTAACAGCAACAACATTAGCAAAATGGGTAACTGGAAATGCAGCGGGATTGATTCCAAGCATTTTAATAGCAAATATAAAGCCAATTATTGTTGCACCAGCAATGAATACACAAATGTGGCTTAATAAAGCTGTCCAAAAAAATTATGAGAATTTACAGAATTACGAAAATGTTTTGTCTTTGCAACCAAGTGAAGGCTTCTTAGCGTGTGATGCTATTGGCATAGGTAAGATACCTCCAAATGATCTAATTCAATTAGCTCTTGAATTTATAGCTTCACACAAACAAAATTCATATCGCAAAGATTTACTTTATAAAGAAATTTTAATAACTGGAGGTTGCACCTTAGAGAAAATTGACGCGGCAAGACACATTACTAACAAAAGTTCTGGAGCTATGGGTCTACTTCTTTCTCAAGTAGCAAGGTTCAGAGGAGCACAAGTAAAATATGTCCATGGGCCTCTGAAAATCGATAAGAATCTTACTGATGGAATA